>JBEBXQ010000019.1:0-47342 GCA_040391535.1 Telluribacter sp.
CATTACTGCGGCAGCAAATAATTAAATGGTTGTTGCCCCTTATAAGTTGTTGCCCATTAAAAGCTGTTGCCCCTTAAAAGGAGGCAACTATTTATTCTTTATCAAATTCTTGTTGCCCATTAAAAGGAGGCAATCATTTATTCCTTTTTCAAATTTGTTGCCCATTAAAAGGAGCAACAATTTATTATTTTTTCAGATTATTGCTTTAATGAAACTACCTTTTCATACTTCTCATTTTTGCATAAAACCTTGTGGTAAGGAGTATGGCAGAAACCGATAAGCCGATCAGCAGGCCGATCCATACTCCGGTCACATTCATGTCAAAATAGAACGCGAGCAGGTAAGATAAAGGCAAAGCAAGCACCCAGTAAGCAAAAAGGGTAATCAGTGTAGGCACATTTACATCAGCTATGCCGCGCAATGTTCCCAGCCCTACCACCTGAATCCCGTCAGAAAGCTGAAAAATACCTGCAATCATCACCAGTCCGGCAGCTATCTTTACTACCTCCTGATCATCCTGAACATAGAGGCTTACCAGGTGATGATTCGCCAGCATAAATACAAGACAGCAAATCGTCATAAAAACCGCCACGACTCCGAAAGCTGTGGTTCCGGCCCTGAAAATACCGTTCTGATCATTACGTCCCAGTGCCGCCCCCACACGGATACTTCCGGCAGCGGCAATACCTGTGGCCATCATATACGTAGTAGATGCCAGATTGATCGCCACTTCGTGTGCTGCCAGTTGTGCCTCGCCTAACCAGCCGACCATCACTACCGCAAATGAAAACGCAGCTATTTCAAAGAAAAACTGAAACCCGCCCGGAATCCCCAGCTTCAGTATTTTCATCATTAATGGTTTCAGTGAAAGATACCCGCCAGCCATTTTCAGATAAGGCTTGAAAAAACGGTCATTATAAATAAAAGCAATCATGGCCAACAGCATATAGGTCCGCGAAATGAGAGTCCCCCATGCAGCTCCGGTAAAACCTATTTTACTGATCAGCATATAATTAAACCCTACATTCAGGAACAAAGCCGAAATGGTAATCATCATCGGTACTTTGGGATTTGCCAGGCCGTCGCACAGCTGCCTCATGGCCACAAAAAGCAACAGCGGAAAATTGGATAATGTCAGGATCAGCATATAAGGCCGGGAGATTTCGGTAATAAAGTCGGTTTGTCCGAAAATTTCAAATTTCCAGATCACCAGCACATTGACCGCACTTAAAACAAGGCTGAGAAAGAACCCGACCCATATCCCTGCCCTGAATATCTTCGGGATTGCTTCATGGTCATTTTCCCCACGCGATCTGGAGACTAAGGCCGAAATAATAGATAAACCTCCTACCCCGATGCTGCTTATCAGGAAAGTAATTGAATTGGAAATACCGGCCGGTCCCAGATAGGCAGCTCCCAGTAAACGGCCTACCATAATGGTGTCTGTCACCCCCATGAGCACCACACCCAATTGCGCGACGATAATCGGAATGGCCAAACGGATCGTCTGTACTATATCCTGTCTGTATAATCTGAAATAACTATGCATAAAACTGCAAAATTAACAATTCTGCCTCCCGTTTTAAGAAAAAGTCAGCTTATTATCCGATAAAACATGAAAACCTGAAATTAAGACGCTCTGAACACTTAAAAAATATTACTTTTGTAATAAAAGAAAAACAGAAACCGGGTGAAAGAATACGGAAGTAATGTACAGAAACTTGCCGATTACATAAAAGGCATTGAAGACAGAGAGAAACGTACACTGTACGCTCACATTCTGGTGGAGCTGATGCGTCAGATCCACCCTCATATGAAAGACAACCAGGATTATTCCAACAAGCTTTGGGATGACCTGTACATTATGTCTCATTTTGAACTGGAAGTAGACAGTCCGTACCCCGCCCCATCCAAAGATGTGCTGGGTCGTCAGCCGCTTACTGTCGAATACAATCAGAACAATCTTAAATTCAAGCACTACGGGCGCAATATTGAGTTGCTGATTAATAAAGCCATCAATACAGAAAACGAAGAAGATAAACTCGCGTTTGTTTCTTATCTGTACCGGCTGATGCGCTCTTTTTATTCCAGCTGGAACAAAGACAACCCGGAGGAGCATGTCATTTATCAGCATCTGGACCTGCTTTCAAGAGGGCAGCTCGAAAAAGAGCTTGACCATATTCGTCAGAACGGCCTTGTTGAATCTACTCCGAAGGACAGAAATAATTCGTTTGAACGTACCAAAAATGTTCCGAACACTTCGGTAGGGTATCAGCCCAACTACTCCGGAGACCGCCACAACAATTACGGAAGAAGGCACACCGGGGGGAATAAATATGCCAAAAACACTAACAACAACAACAAACATCGCAGAAACAACAAATAACACAGCGCAGAACCGGGGATTAATCCGGTACTGATTTGCGTATTAATAAGTTATGGCTTCATTCAAAATTACAGGAAACCAGAGACTGAAAGGGGACATTATCCCCCAGGGAGCTAAAAATGAAGCACTTCAGATTCTTTGTGCCGTTTTGCTGACCGACCAGCCGGTTACAATTCATAATATCCCTGATATACGTGATGTAAATCTTTTAATAGATTTACTGGGTGATTTGGGAGTCAGGCGTACCCGTCTAAGCAATTCAACTATCCGTTTTGAGGCAAATGATGTACACATCGAATACCTTGAAACAGAGGCATACAGCCAGAAAGCGGCCGCCTTAAGAGGATCTGTGATGCTACTCGGCCCACTTTTAGCGCGATTTAAGAAAGGACGTCTTCCCAAGCCTGGCGGTGACAAAATAGGACGCCGCAGACTGGACACCCATTTTCTGGGCTTTGAAAAGCTGGGAGCCAGGTTCAGCTTTGATGGTGATGACGGTTATTACCGAGTGGATGCCTCCGTGCTGAAGGGAACCTATATTTTACTTGATGAAGCTTCTGTTACCGGAACAGCCAATATTCTGATGGCCGCCGTAATGGCAGAAGGAACCACTACCGTATACAATGCCGCCTGCGAGCCTTATCTTCAGCAATTATGTAAGATGCTTAACCGTATGGGGGCCCGCATCTCCGGCGTAGGCTCCAACCTCTTAACCATTGAAGGAGTTGAAAAACTAAACGGCACAGAACACACCATGCTGCCGGATATGATTGAGATTGGCAGCTTCATCGGATTGGCCGCCATGACACAATCTGAAATTACCATTAAAGACTGTCAGGTTAATGAACTTGGCATTATCCCTTCTGTGTTCAGAAGAATGGGAATTCAGCTGGAAATCCAGGGAGACGATATCTATATTCCGGCTCAGGATCATTACCGGATCGAAACTTTTCTTGACGGTTCCACCATGACCATTGCCGATGCCCCATGGCCGGGTTTTACACCCGACCTGCTGAGTATTGTTCTTGTAACCGCCATTCAGGCACAGGGAACAGTGCTCATTCATCAGAAAATGTTTGAAAGCAGGCTGTTTTTTGTTGACAAACTTATCGATATGGGCGCGCAGATTATTCTTTGCGACCCGCACCGTGCTACTGTGATCGGCCTTAACCGTCAGACACAGCTGAGAGGTATCCGTATGACATCTCCCGATATTCGTGCAGGTGTTGCCCTTCTGATCGCTGCATTGTCTGCCAAAGGAGAAAGTATCATTGAAAATATAGAACAGATTGACAGAGGTTATCAATATATAGACAAGCGGCTGAATGCCCTCGGCGCGCAAATTGTGAGATTGTAAGCTATGATCAAACCTTCCGTTACTGAACTCCATCACTCAGGTAAATATGCACTTGTGGAGTCCTTTAATGTGGATGAAATGAGTGAATTTTTAGCGAGGGAAGCTGGTTTTCCGGTCATTAAAGATTCCCGGACATTAAAGCATCAGTCGAAGAAAGGGCGATTCTGGTTACTGGTAGTATTGAGTGTACTCGTTGGTGGATATGCAGGATATTACATCGGAGTATCCGGAAAAAACACTGCTGCTGTTCATTTGATTGACATCCTAAAAAAAGCTTTTCTGTCTGTACCGTTTCTGCTACTGGTCGTCTTGCCCCTGCACGAAGGTATTCACGCTGCTTTCTTCAGAATACTCGGCGCCAGAGATGTTGGTTTTGGCTATTCACTGAAAGGCATGATGGTATATGCTTATGCACACCGTTTTGTCATGACACTGAAGGAAAATGCATTCGTGGCTATTATGCCTTTTCTGATCATCACGCCATTACTCATTCTGATGGCGGCACTTTTCCCGGAGTGGAGTGGTTTCTGGCTTTTTACTTTACTATTTCATACTTTCGGTTGCCTGGGCGATTTTATTCTGGTCAGGTATTTCATCCGGAGGAGGCATCAGCGTTTTTTTACCTATGATGATATTATTCAGAAGCGTTCTTACTTTTTTTCCGGAATTCACAGCTGACTACAAATTTTGGCCCATTATGCTAAAAATGTAGAAAATTCGTTATTAATATTCCACCTTTCATCGGAAAACTTCAGAACAAATGCCCAAATTATTACTTGTAGAAGACGATCTTACATTTACACGGTTGATTCAGAATTTCTTAACCAAACATGGTTATGAAGTGGAAAGTCTTACCGATATAAAATCCAGCCTCAGTGCTATCCGCAGCGGTTCTTATGATTTACTTTTGCTCGACTACAGGCTCCCGGACGGCAATTCGCTGGATATGCTGACTACCCTGCGGGATGAAGGCATTGTACTTCCTTCGCTGATTATGACCAGCTTCCAGGATATCAGGACAGCCGTCAAAGCCATGCGTTCCGGTGTACTTGACTACATTACCAAGCCTATTAATCCTGAGGAATTGCTGATGGTACTGAAGGAGGCTTTCAATAAACCCGAAGTATCGCAGACTGTACAAAAAGTCCCCAGAAAAGCCAGCAATCAGGGCGAATTTATAGAGGGTGTTGCTCCGGCCTCCAAACAGGTATTTGAATATGTAAGACTGGTAGCTCCTACTGACATGTCCGTCATTGTACAGGGAGAAAGCGGTACAGGAAAAGAGAATATTTCCAGGATGATCCACCTGAACAGCAAACGTGCCGGCAAACCCTTCGTAGCCATTGACTGCGGTGCGCTATCTAAAGACCTGGCATCGAGTGAGTTATTCGGTCATATAAAAGGTGCGTTCACCGGAGCTTTAATGGATAAAAAAGGCCAGTTTGAAATGGCCAACGGCGGAACACTTTTCCTTGACGAAATAGGCAATCTTGGTTATGATGTACAGATTAAGCTGTTAAGGGTTTTACAGGAAAGGATTGTAGTACCGGTAGGCAGTTCCAAACCATTGAAAGTAGATGTAAGGTTAATTGTGGCTACCAATGATGATTTACTTACGAGTGTAGCCAAAGGAGACTTCAGAGAAGATTTATATCACCGTCTGAATGAATTTAAAATTCAGGTACCTCCGCTGCGTGAGCGCCGGGAAGATATGGAGCTTTTTATCAGCCATTTCCTTCAAAAAGTCAGTTATGAGTTAAATAAGAATGTAACTTCCATATCGGAAGAACTACAGGCTCTGTTTTCGCAATATGACTGGCCCGGGAATCTCCGTGAACTGAACAATGTCATCAAAAGGCTTGTCTTATTAACCAATGGCGAAGTAGCAGAAGCCGAAGCACTTCCCGAAGAAATGCGCAAAACGTTACAGAAAGGAAATATTTATCATGCCATCGAAACAACAGAAGGCAAAGCTAACCCTTCTGACCTCAAAGCGCTCAAAGAAGAGCAGGAAAAGGAAATGATTGAGCGGGTACTGAACGAGGTGAAATTCAATAAGACAAAAGCGGCTAAAATTCTGAACATAGACCGTAAAACCCTGTACTATAAAATTGGCAAGTATCAGATTGAATAGTGAACATAGGTTTGTACTTCGTTCATTAATTTTCTGATGCCTGACAGCAACGACTGTATTCTTTCAGGCGCAGGCAGGCTGTCATCTGCTCTTAGTTCAAGTTCCATCTCCTTCAGATCATCTGAAAGGCTGAAGGCACCCAGTTGCCCTACCCGGCCGGCCAGTTTGTGGATAAAATCCGCAATTTTCCCATTAGCAGATTCCTCATGCACCAGCATATCCTCAATCGATTTCAGATCTGCAGCCGTATCTTCCATAAACTGCTCAAGCACTTCTTTCAGGATATCACTATCTCCAAAAGCCATCGCTTCGATAGAGGAGAAATCCGCCTGCCGGACAGGGACCGGATTTCTTCTGCTATAATCAACGATTACATCAAGCAGGTTTTCCGCTTTGAACGGTTTCATCAGAATCCCGTCAAAACCCATTTCAAGTAACATTTCCTGTTCTTCGGGTAATGCCTGAGCTGTGATTACATAGACTTCTACATCATGGGCAGCCTTTTCTTTGATCATCGCACATACTTCATTACCCGGCAAACCTGGCATACGCATATCGGTAAATACGATTTTCAGGTCTTCCGGCACAGGCACCAACTGAACAGCCAGTCCCGATTCAAATGTTTCGTGACGGATACCCAGTTTTTTCAGGAGCATCCTGCACCAGTCCCTTATAAAGCGGTCATCATCAATTACCCATACCAGACCGTCAAAATCTGCCGCAATGCCTTCATGACTACTGATTGTTTCCATTTCCGGATCTTCCGTTAACAATGTGACTTCGTACGGAATTTCAATTACAAAAACCGAACCACTACCCGGCGTACTGCTGACACTGAGACATCCGTTTTGCAATTGCACCAGTTCTTTCACAATGGACAATCCCAGACCTGTTCCGCCGTAAGTATTCACGGTTTCATTATTGGCCTGTTCAAACTCATTAAAAATCCGGCTTTGTTCTTCTTCCGAAATACCTATCCCTGTGTCACTTACTTCAAAGCGTATCATTTGCCCTTCCCCGCTTTTTTGCCCTGTGACAGTGAGCCCGATCACACCGTTTTCATCAGTAAACCGAAGCGCATTGCTGAAAAGATTGAGCAAAATCTGTTTCAGCCGGAAAGGGTCTCCGGCCAGCCTGAGATGCTCCAGGGCGGGATCATAATTAAAATCAAGTGAAATATTTTTCCTTTTGGCATCCCCTTCCACAATATGCAGGATATCATCAAGAACCTTTTCCAGATCAAACGGCTCCTTCACAATCACGTATTTATTGGAGATAATCCGGCTGTAATCCAGCACTTGATTGACCAGATGCAGCAAATGATCAGAAGCACCTTTGAGACTTTCAACCACCTGCTGTTCCGGTTTCTGGGAGGCTGAGATTAATTCAGTATATCCAATAATAGCCTGAAGGGGTGTCCGGATCTCGTGGCTCATATTTGCCAGAAAACGTTGCTTGGCCTGACCATAATTCTCTGCTTCTTCCTTTGCCCGGATAAGCTGCTTTCTGTTTTCATTACTTTTGCCTATATCCAGAATAATCCGGTAAGCGAGGATAGACAGAATAACCAGAAAAGCGATCATCAGATAGACAATCTGTTCAATTTTATTATTAACCAGTTCCCGCGCTTCCTGGTTTTCTTTATTGACCTGTTTCACCACATCCAGCTCCAGCTCTTCCATAACTTCCCTGAGTTGCAACGACATAGCTTTCGCCGACTCAGCCAGCTGCTTCTCCCTGTTCACATAGTTGTCTGTTTGTTTTCGCTGGGTTGCTTCAATGGTCTGAACGGCCTCACTTACCTTTTGAATGCTTGAGTCAGAACTGATATTGACCAGGGTATCAATGACAATAGTGATCTCCTCCTTCTTTATGATGGGCACTGTAACAGGAGGGTCCTCACGGGTATCTTTCTTTTTGGATTTAAAAATCCCGAGGAATTTCTTTTTCTCAGCTTCATCATCCGGTTCTTTTGGTGGCTGTTCAGGCTGATACAATGTTGTTGTCCGGGTTTCCCGTGTGGTGGTTTTTACCGTACTGTCGGTTTTGGGCTGTGTAGCCGAAATAATGGTAGAAATACTCTGAACCTGTTCGGTCAGCTCTTCGTTGTTCATCAGCTGCAAACGCACACCGATATAACTGGTAAAAATTCTATCCCGTTTTTCCAGCAGCTTTTTCATGTTATCAATCCTGGCTACCTGTGCACTATCTCTGCTTAATAGAAACTTGAGGCTATCCAATGACTGATTGAGCTGGCGCGACTGGTTAAAATACTCCAGTCTGGCTTTCCGGGCATCGGCCGGGTTCATGTTCTGAAATTGTGAAAGATGGACGATTTTAGCAGAAAGATGATTAACCATGTCCAGTCGTTCGCTGGGTTGGGACAGACGGTTAACCGTCGAAAGCATTTTATCAAATGCTTCCTTACTGATCTTCCATGAAACAGTAAGTGCTATGCCAGCCAGCAGAAAGCCCAGAAGAACTTTCCCTTTTACAGACTGAAGAAATCCGTGATCATGCATACCTGACATAGCAATTGATTTATGTGATTAAAACGAAACACATAAACAGAATGTTTCAATTCTGCTTTGGTTCCGGTCCCAAAGGAGCCGGTCCGCTTTATTCAACAGTAACAGACTTAGCCAGGTTCCTTGGCTGATCTACATTTCTTCCCCGCATAACGGCGATATAATACGACAAAATCTGTAATGGTATCACCGAAACCAACGGCATCAGCATCTCATGAGTAGCCGGTATTTCAATAACGAAATCCACTATTCCGGGAATCAGCGTATCCCCCTCTGTTACGATAGCAATAACCCTTCCCTTCCTGGCTTTTACTTCCTGGATATTGGAAACGATCTTCTCATAGGAACTATCCTTTGTTGCCAGAAAAACCACTGGCATATCTTCATCAATCAATGCGATAGGACCATGCTTCATTTCAGCAGCCGGATACCCTTCTGCATGAATATAGGAAATTTCCTTCAGCTTCAGGGCCCCTTCCAGTGCTACCGGGTAGTTAAGCCCGCGCCCCAGATAGATAAAATTGCTGGCATAAGTAAAGATATAAGCAATTTCCCTGATCTTATCTGCTTTTTTCAGCACCTTCTCTATCTGTGACGGGATCATTTCAAGGCCATCCAGCAAATCCTGAAAATAAGCTTTGGTGACCGTCCCACGCCTATAGGCCGTAATCATCGCTATCAATGTAAGTACTGTCACCTGTGCTGTAAAAGCTTTTGTACTGGCTACGCCTATTTCAGGACCGGCATGGGTATAGGCGCCGGCATGGGTAGCACGGGCAATAGAAGAGCCCACTACGTTACAGACACCCAGGATAATCGCTCCTCTTTCCTTCGCCATTTCAATAGCCGCCAGCGTATCAGCAGTTTCTCCTGATTGTGAAATGGCAATGACCACATCACCTTTGCTGATGACTGGATTCCGGTACCTGAACTCTGAAGCGTATTCTACTTCAACATTCACCCTTGCCAGTTCCTCAAAAATATACTCTGCTACAAGTCCTGCATGCCACGAAGTTCCGCACCCCACAATAATGATCCTTTCAGTGGTACTCAGACGGTCAAGCTGAGAGGATAACCCACCCAGGTTGAGGAAGCCTTCCGCTGCCATTAACCTACCTCTGAGGCAGTCCTGCACCGACCGGGGCTGTTCAAAAATTTCCTTAAGCATAAAATGCTCATAGCCGCCCTTCTCAATAGCTTCCAGTTCCACTTCCAATGTATGGATATATGGAATTTTTTCCACCTGATTAATATCCGTAATCTGCAGATGATCGCCCTTCACTACGGCTACTTCATAATCATCCAGGTAAATTACTTCTTTAGTATATTCAATGATGGGGGTCGCGTCGGAAGCAAAGAAATAGGCCCCTTCCCCAACACCGATCACCAAAGGACTGCCCTTCCTGGCCGCAATCAGCTTATCAGGCTCGTTACGGTCAAGAATTACAATTGCATAAGCGCCGACAATCTCGTTGAGTGCGAGGCGCACAGCCTCTTCTGTACTGCATTTTGCCTCATTTCTGATTTCTTCAATAAAATGAATCAAAACCTCGGTATCGGTTTCACTTTTGAAAATATGCCCTTTTTCAAGCAATCTTGTTTTGAGTGCAGCATAATTTTCGATGATACCGTTATGTACCATGGCCAGTGAGGCATCATTGGAAACATGAGGATGGGCATTCTCGTCATTAGGCTCACCATGGGTTGCCCAGCGCGTATGTCCGATCCCGACTCTGGCAGCAGGTTCTTTTCCTGAAAGCTCACTTTCCAATGCTTTCACTTTTCCCTTTTTCTTATAAATATGCAAGCCATTGGCATCTGCAAGGGCTACGCCGGCACTGTCGTACCCACGATACTCTAATCTTTTCAATCCCTTAACAATTAAAGGATAAGCTTCCTGACTTCCTAAATAAGCTACAATACCGCACATAGTTTTATTAAATTATTTTAAAAACAAAACTTGGTTAAGTGCAAATAAAGAGAAAGCATATTTTTAATCATAAAAAAAGCCGGTGAAATTTTCACCGGCTGTGTGTATGTTGCTCAGAAAATCTAGTTGACAAGATCATTATACAGGTTATAATACGCCTCTGTAAAGTTTTCGTCTTCCTCGTCTAACTCAAATTTTTTCGGAATATCGTTAATAATCTGATTGATACTCTCACTTAAAGTCTCGTCTGCCTTGATAACCGCATCGGCATAAGCACATCCCAGTTTAATAAAGCCTTCAAAGTCAGCACTTCTTAAATGTGCAAGTGCTTCATCACTTACATCCATTGCTTTGGCCTTATTGAGAATGTCCGCGTCAAACTTGTAAGTAAAAGCATTGTTGTAAACACTGAAAACACTTTTTGTATCCTTAAACATCGGATCATTTTTATAGGTGTTTTTCAGGTACATCGGAATCAACGCCGTCATCCAGTCATTGCAATGCACGATATCGGGCGCCCAGCCCAGTTTTTTCACCGTTTCCAAAACCCCCTTGCAGAAGAAAATGGCTCTTTCATCATTGTCGTCAAAGAAGTTATTTTCCTTATCGAAGAAAACGGATTTTCTATGAAAATAATCATCATTGTCAATGAAATAAACCTGAAGCTTTGCATTCGGAATGGAAGCTACTTTGATAATCAACGGTTTTTCCTCGTCACCAACCGTAATATTAATCCCCGACAAACGCACTACCTCATGCAGTCTGTTTTTTCTTTCATTAATCAAACCAAAACGTGGAATGAGAATTCTGATTTCAGCGCCAAGCTCCTGCATGGCTTGTGGGAGTTTTCTTACATAATCTGCAACATCTGTGACTTGAAGGAAAGGATTGATTTCGCTAGCTACATACAAAATTTTTAATTTGTCCATACGATGTCAAAACTGTTTGTGAAGAAAAGATTTGCAAAATTATACAAAATTTTCGCGATATTCAATAATTATATTGAAGTTATTGTAATATTGCGCAAATTTCGGTGTATTATACCCCTTTTATAAACAAGTTCAGGGCACCTCTTTGCATGTTATTGATTACTAAAATTTCAGATCTCCGTTCTTGTCTTTCGCAAGTATCTTATAGCGGGAAAAGCCGTGGACTGGTCCCTACCATGGGGGCACTGCACGATGGCCACATTTCGCTGATCAGCAGATCAGTAAGCCAGAACGATATCACAGTCTGCAGTATTTTTGTTAATCCTATACAGTTTAACAACGCCACCGATCTTGAACGGTATCCCCGCACACTTGAGCAGGATTGCGCTTTGCTTGAAAAATCAGGTTGCGATATTGTTTTTGCACCTTCAGCCGAAGAAATGTATAAGCGAAGCCCGGAACTGACAATGGGTTTTGGCGCCTTAGAGACCGTCATGGAAGGTGCGTTCAGACCGGGGCATTTCAGCGGGGTGGGGATTGTGGTATCTAAATTATTCAATATCGTTCAACCCGACAAAGCCTATTTCGGACAAAAGGACTTTCAGCAGCTGGCTGTTATAAAACAAATGGTCAGGGATCTTTCTTTTCCGGTAGAGATCGTTTCATGTCCTATTCTCCGGGATCCGGACGGACTGGCGATGTCGTCGCGCAACACAAGGTTATCTGCTGAAGAAAGGGTTTCTGCACCGCAGATTTACCGCGTGATCTCCGATGCCGCCAACCTACTCCGGAAAGACCAAGATGCAGATCAAACCAGGCGGTTCGTGACAGAACAGTTTGCAGCACTGCCACAGTTTCAGCTGGAATATTTTGAAATTGCAGACGCTGATACCCTGCAACCCGTTAATAATTACGATGCTTTCTCCGCCACTGTGTTATGCATAGCGGCTTATCTTGGGGGCATTCGTCTGATTGATAATATTTTAATATAAATTGAGGACTGTTGAACGGTCCGGCACACGCAGTAAATATGTATAAAGTCAGTGTTTGTATTGTTACCTATAATCATGAAAAGTTCGTGGCGAAGATGCTGGATTCAGTGCTGATGCAGCAAACCACCTTCCCTTTTGAGATTATAGTTGGCGATGACCTTTCCCGGGATAATACCAGGGCAATTCTGAAAGATTACCAAAGCCGGTATCCGGATAAAATCAGATTACTGCTCCATGAAAAAAACCTCGGATTAAACGGTAAATACAACGCGCTGGCTACCTTTGACGCAGCTCGTGGTGAGTATATAGCACAAATGGACGGAGATGATTACCTGACCGATCCGCTGAAATTACAGAAACAGGTGGAATTCATGGATACCCATCCTCAGTATCCGGCTACCTTTCATAATGCGCAGGTTATTTATGAAGACGGCAGTCTGGATCCGTTCCTTTTCTGTCAGATCAACCAGCAGGAATTTACCGTCGGCGACCTTATCGGAGAAGACGAACTCTGTTTTGTGGCTACTTCCAGCCTGATGTTCAGGAACGAAGATTTCAGAAAACACCCTGAACCCGCCTGGACTTTCAAATCGACCAGTGGTGATATTCCGCGCAATATTCTGTTTGCCAAAAGAGGGCCGCTGGGCTATATCAACGAAACCATGTCAGTATACAGGAAAAACCGTGGCGGGGCCAGTTTTGTAGACAGTGACCGCAAAGCCGATTTCCTTTTCAACCGGATTGAAATGTATTCAGACATTAACAAAGAACTGGATTACCAGTATGATGACCGCTTAAAAAAGAATATCGGCCGTTATTATTATATGCTGCTTAATTCTTACGAATACGGGAAAAGCTACTGGCCCAGGGCAAAATTTGCCCTAAAGTATCTGCAGTTATCAAAGCCTGACCGGGGCAGGGTTAAAGAAGTAGTAAGAGATTACCTGCTACCTCCTTTTTTGCAACGTGTTTACAGCTTTCTTGCCATTTCTCTTTATAAGCTGCGCAGCAGAAGCTAAGATTTTATCGTGATGCCGGGATAAAGCTTTTCCCGGCTTCCAGTGCATTTAATCCGGGTCGTTTCAGCAGAAAGAGCGTTAAGTGAATCATTTTTGCCTTTCATCCGCTTCCCGAAACCCCTACCCATAATGTACCTGTGTCCTGATACAATTATTTCACATAGGGATTTTAAAATGATTAAATTTGCCAATCCTGAAACAATCTGAAAACATCTTTAAACCTAGCACATCGTAAGCGTTTGAAATTCTCAACTTTCATTTCCCGCAGAATACGACACAATCAGGCCGGCTCGTTCTCGTCTACTGTAGCCCGTATAGGCGTCACAAGCATTGCGATCGGCATTGCTGTAGGGATTGTATCTTTCGGTGTTTTATTCGGGTTTAAAGAAGTCATTCAGCAGAAGCTGTTTTTATTCGGCTCTCATCTCCGTGTCAATGCCTTTTCTCCCGGCAGCCATTATGAAGAAGGCCCCCTTCCGCTCCGGACTCCCCTGTCGGAAAATTTAAGTCAGATACCCGGGGTTCGCCACTGGCAGGCGGTAGCACACCTTTCGGCGATTCTGAAAACACCTGATGAACTAAAAGGAATTATTTTCAAGGGTGTCGGAAGAGATTATGACTGGGAAATGCTTCACCAGAGTATTATTGACGGGCGGCCGATCAGCCTGCCCGACAGCGGGTATTCCAGCGAAATCATCCTGAGCAAAAAAATAGCCGCACAGCTACGGCTGAAACCCGGCGATGATGTACTTGTTTATTTTGTACAGAATCCTCCCCGGACCAGGAAGCTGTCCATCGCGGGGATTTACCAGACCGACATGGAAGAATTTGACAACTCACTCATCCTTGGAGACCTGAGATTGATTCAGCGATTGAATAACTGGGGCCCGGATACCGTAGGAACCTACGAAATTTACCTGAACGACTTTCAAAAGATTGACGCTACCGCAGATATGATTGAGGAACTGGCCGATTTCTCCATGTATGTACAGAAGGTCACCCATATTTTCAGTCCTGTTTTCGAATGGCTGAGTATGCTCGACACCAACACAGCCGTTTTTCTGACCTTAATCCTCTTTGTGGCCTGCTTCAACATGGTTTCCGTTTTACTGGTCATGATAATGGAACGGACCCCCCTCATCGGATTACTCAAAACACTGGGAAGCCCTGATAAGCAGATCCGCCGGATTTTCCTTCAGGTAGGATTGTATATTGTTACCACCGGCATGATTATCGGGAACACACTGGGGCTGGGGCTATGCTGGATACAGGATCGTTTTAAGCTCATTCCGCTCGATCCCGTGAATTATTTCATGGATACCGTTCCTATTCAGTTTGACTGGACAATCATCCTGCTCATCAACCTGCTGACACTACTGCTCGTAGCGATTGTTCTGCTCATCCCTACCCTCGTCATTTCAAAAATCCAGCCAGTCAGAGCTTTGCTGTTCAAAAAATAGTATCACCTTTCTTCCGTCATATTGCACAGTGCATTCTTAAAAAATAATACTTCAAAACTTTTGAATATAATCGAAAATTAACCTATTTGGTCAAAATTTTGAACTATACCAATAAAAAAACTTTTCCTGTTCTCAAAATGAAGAAATTGGTTCACTTACTTTTTATTGCCGCATTTACGTTTCTTTCCCAACTTGCAACAGCGCAAAAGACTCCTGGAAAAGAAATACTCTATGTAGGGACTTATACTGCAAAAGGAGAAGGGATTTATGTATACACGCTGGACAGGAAAGCCAGAACATTTCATCCGCTTCAGATAATGACTACTAAAAACAGCCCGTCATTCCTGGAGTTTCACCCTAACAAAAAATACCTCTACAGTGCCAATGAAGGTAATGGCACCGTGACAGCTTACCAAATAGACCCGTCATCTGGCCGGCTCAACGAAGGAAATTCTGTATCAGCAAAAGGGAATGGCCCCTGCCATCTGAGCGTTGATCCTAAAGGACGGTTTCTGTATGTTTCCAATTATGGCAGCGGCACATTAGCAGTCTATACGCTCAGCACTGACGGGCAGATCAATACACTTGCCGATACCATTCAGCACCATGGAGAAGGGCAGCAAAAACCGCGGATGCATTCGATTATACCATCTGCCGACGGTAAATTTATATATGCCTCCGATTTAGGAATTGACCGTATTGCGGTATATGCCGTAGATCAGAAAACCGGGAAACTTTCACCGGCCGCCAATCCGTTTGCACAGGTACAAAAAGGCGACGGACCCCGGCATTTCGCCATTCATCCTAACGGTAACTTCGGGTACTCCGCAGGAGAACTGAACAACGTGGTCAATGTTTTCCGCATTGATAAGAAAACAGGCGGCCTCACTCATCTGGAACGAATCTCCATGCTTCCTGATAATTTTCAGGGAAAAAATGCTGCTGCTGATATTCATTTCTCCCCCAACGGCAACTATCTGTATGCATCCAACCGTGGCCACGAAAGTCTGGTAGTCTATGCAGTCAATGCCACAACCGGAAAGCTGACCACTGTGGGGCATGTTCCTACCGGCGGAAAGCATCCACGCAATTTTATGCTTGACGACAAAGGGGAATTTGCCCTTGTAGCTAATCGGGATAACGACAATGTGGTTTTTTTCGCCACTACTCCACAAAGTGGGTTATTAAACAACACAGGCTATGAGCTCTCCATCCCCACGCCTGTATGTGTCAGAATGCTCTCAATCCCCTGATAATCATTCCGGGGGACAAACAATTCAAAACTTAACCAAAAAATATATTTACAATCAATGATTCTGGTATAATATATTTTTATAGATTTATATATTGTATCGCGATTAAATTAAGAAATTTTAATTTAAGTAGTATTAGTTATCCATAATATAGTATCACTACTACATTATAGAATTTAAAAATCCTCTGCATCAACAAAAATGGTGGAAAGACAAAATGATATAATACTTATTACCAGGATAAGGGGTGGTGACGGTAAGGCACTGGAGTGCTTATTCAGGAAATATTATACACCCCTGTGCAGATTTGCCTTTTTTTTGACTAAACGTCACGATTTATCAGAGGAGATAGTTGCTGATGTATTTTTTCATCTCTGGAAAAAGGGGGACCAGCTAAACATAAGTCTCAATACCCGTTCTTATCTGTTTACAGCTACACGGCATACCTCACTGAATTATCTGAAACAGGAAAGACAGGATATGCTCGAACTTTCCGAAGATATCTCAGTCCCAGACGAAGATCCATCAACAAAGCTTATTTTTAAGGAATTCGAAGATCAGATGTATAAGTCAATCAGTCTTCTTCCGGGCAAACGAAAGCAGATTTTCCAGCTGAGCCGGTTTGATGGTCTTACATACAAAGAAATAGCAGTTATACTCTCAATTTCTGTAAAAACTGTAGAAAACCAAATGGGGAAAGCGATAAAACAATTAAGAAATACTAATCTGACACAATTCACCTAAAAAAACAGTATGGTATAAATGGGGGTTTCCAGACTAAAAAATTGTCTTAACTATAGCTAAGACAGACACCCATGTTAAACGAAGCACTGTGGTCATTGATCGCCAAATATCTGGCAGGCGAATGTACTGAAGAGGAAACCGCTTCTATTGAAGCATGGTTGCATAACGAAAATAATTCTGAGTTTTTCAAAGAACTTGAAAACACCTGGAAATCTCATGAACCAGCTTATGAAGCGGGTAATTTTAATATACACTATTGTTGGGAAATACTTACTTACAAGATAAAAACCTATCAAAAAGAAACATACAAGGGAATGACCCTATTTGAATGATCACGATCTTATATTGCCTAAACAGGAATTAAGTTTATTCCGAATATTTTTATTTTATCTTAACCTCATAATGCCTATGTAAAAAATTACTGCAATTCTTTTCTACCGGCTTCTTGTTCAGTCATTGTATAAAAACCTTTCACAGGACCTGAAGGTACCGGTAGCTAATCAAATTTCATAATCTGTTTCAAAGTCAACCACTGGTTATGACTCGGGTTTATATTGACGTATATGTACTAAGTTAAAGAGGGATATTCACCACACTGTTTACTGAATATTCTTCATTCACATGAAACAGCATTGCTGACATACATATTACTGTACAATAAACACTTTAAATATTTCTATTTTAATCAGTTCTACCACATTTAATTTAATGCAATGAAACATTCATTTTACAAAAGCCGAGTCCTCATAACAAGATGGAATTGGAAGGCTTGTATAGTAGTTCTCCTCACCAGCTTACTACAATTAGCAAACACCGTTATAGCCGGAAAAGTAACTGTGAAAGATATTACCGGTACTGTACAAACAGGTGATGGTAATGGAATTCCTGGTGTTAACATTGTGATTAAAGGGACCAATAATGGTACTACAACCGATATTGATGGGAAATTCTCTATCAACGTAAATGATGAAAATGCAACACTCATTTTTTCTTCTATCGGGTACGTCAGTCAGGAAATCCCCTTACAGGGCAGAAGTCAGTTAATGGTTACTCTGCTCGATGACGTTAAACAATTGAGTGAGGTCGTTGTAACCGCATTAGGTATTGAACGGGATGCAAAAACCCTCACCTATTCTACACAACAGATTGACGGAGCCAAACTTACCGATGTAAGGGATGCCAACTTTGTCAATACCCTTACCGGGAAAGTAGCAGGTGCCGTTATCACCACAGGTTCTTCAGGCCCCGGCTCTGCAACCAGAGTGGTACTGAGAGGGAACCGCTCTATCGGAGGTAATAACAACGCACTGTTTGTCATTGACGGTGTACCGGTTGACAATACAGTACGCGGACAAACTACTTCCGATTTCGGAGGAATCAACGGTAGTGACGGAGCCAATAACTTTAATCCGGATGATATCGAAACCATCAACGTCCTGAAAGGGGCTGCTGCTTCTGCATTATATGGCAGCCGTGCAGCCAACGGGGTGATCATGATTACGACGAAAAAGGGGAAATCAGGTAAAATATCAGCCGATATTAATTCAGGCGTATCCGTAGAAACTCCGTTTATGCTACCGGAGTTGCAGAATACTTACGTACAGGGAGCCGGCGGACAGGCAAACACGAATTCTCCATTCAGCTGGGGCGCAAAAGGACAGACCTATGAAAACAACATCCGTGATTTCTTCAGAGATGCTATTTCAACCAACAATTCCATTGGTATTTCTGCCGGTTCTGATAAAATGCAGTCTTATATTTCTTATACCAATAACTTCAACCAGGGTATATTACCAAATAATAAGCTGATGCGTCATAATCTGAATCTGCGTATCAATAACCAGATCGGAAAGAGATTAACGACTGACGCCAAGATTACCTTTACCAATCAGGATATTCAGAATAAGCCGCGCTCCGGTGAAGAAAGTTCATCAACCATGAACCTGTACAAAGTACCCAGAAGCGTCGATTTGAATAATGTATATAATACTTTTGAAGATGAAGCCGGCAGGCCTACCTACTGGGGAAGCTCCAGTATTTACATGAACCCTTACTGGACAATTAACAGGACATTTGCATCTGAAAAAAGAAACCGGGTTATAGCACTCGGCTCCGTCAAGTATGACCTCACCAATTGGCTGAATGTACAGGGCCGGATCAGCTATGACTGGTATAATGATCAGCACCAGTATGGTTATTATCACGGCACACTACTGTTTGCCGGCAATGGCGGTTCTTACAGTGAATATAATAACCAGCAGATGGAACGCAATATTGACGTCATCCTGTCAGGAAATAATCCACTGGGAGAAGACTTCAACATTACTTATAACATGGGAGCCGGAAATACTTATACGCGTTTCGAACAGGTGGGAGGCTCTACCAATGGATTGTCAGTACCCAACTGGTTTGCACTTTCTTTCTCATCGGCACTCTCACAAATCAGCGCTTATAACCAGAAAGAACTGCAGTATGTTTTCGGGACCGCTTCCGTCTCCTTCCGTAATTATTTAACGGTAGACGCCTCTGTAAGAAATGACTGGTCTTCTACACTGCCTAAACCGTACTCCTATCTTTACTCCGCCTTTGGTGCGAACTTTATCCTTTCCGATGCCATGCAGTTACCCGAATGGATCAGTTTTGCCAAAGTCAGAGGCTCGTGGGCACAAGTTGGTAATGATGCCAATCCCTATAGCTTATTGCAGGCCTATTCATTCAGCCAGGGAGGTAAAGCAGGTTTTATCTCAAGAAATACACAGCGTCCGGCAGAAAACCTGAAGCCTGAGATCTCGACTTCGACAGAATTCGGGGTAGATTTCAGGATTTTGAATAACCGTATCGGTCTGGATGCTACCTATTACAACAGCAATACAATCAACCAGTTGCTTTCCTTACCGCTTGTCAACGCCTCCGGATTTGCAAGCCAGTACATCAATGCAGGAAAAATCAACAACAAAGGTTTCGAGCTTACCATTTCAGGTTCTCCACTGAAAGGCAATGCTTTAGAGTGGGAAACTTCACTAAACATGGCCAGAAACGTCAGTACCATTGTAGAGCTGCATGAAAACATCAAAGACGTTGCACTGGGAGGAAACACCAGAACTACTACAGCTATTGTAAGAGAAGGCGGCTCATATGGAGAATTAAGAGCTTTCGGATGGCAAAAGGACGCCAATGGCAATTATGTGGTAAATCAGAACGGCCTGCCGGTTTCCACCACATTTAATGACAATATTATCGGGAACTACAACCCTAAGCTGACCTTCGGATTCAATAATACGTTTTCTTATAAGAACCTGTCCCTTTCATTTCTGCTTGACGGGCGAATCGGTGGCATTATTGTATCGGGTACAGATGGCAACCTGGCCTTTGACGGAACAGCCAAATATACAGAAGAACACAGGGAAGGAAACTGGGTATTGGATGCTGTAGTGATGGATGCCAGCGGGAATGTAACCTCTGAGAAAAACACAAAAGCAATCACAGCAGAACAGTTCTGGCAAACAGCTTCTCAGGGACGCTATACCTGGGGTGAGTTCTTTGCCTATAATACGACCAATCTGCGTCTTAGAGAACTTTCTTTTGGTTACAGTATCCCTACCCCTCAGAATTTCTTTATCAAAAATGCGAAGTTGTCTATTACAGCAAGAAACCTGTTTTTCCTTTACAGAGGAAACGCTATCCTGGACATTCCAGGGCTTGGCCAGCGCAAACTTCCGATTGATCCGGACGTAAACCTGAGTGCAGCCAATTACCAGGGTGTTGAATACGGAGGGCTACCTTCCACCAGAACCGTAGGTCTTAATCTTAAACTAGGATTTTAATTCTGCTTCTCAACATTCCTTATCAAATTCAAAACATTAGCAAATATGAACGTTTTCAAAAATAAATACAGCAGGTTGTCCATCCTGAGTCTTATGACGGGCTCTGCGGTTTTAGTAGGTAGCTGCACAGCGGACTTTGACGAAATCAATACAAGTAAAACAGCTATTACTGTTCTTTCTCCGGCAGAGCTACCCTTTTTATTTGCCCGGGCTCAGCAACAGGGTTCTTATGCAGCAGGTACTTATCAAACAGCTCAAAACCTGTTTGCAGACCTGTTTGCGCAATATTTTGCAACCACAACGCCTAATTTCCAGTCAGACCGCTACTTCATGCACCCCACCTGGATCAACAGTCACTGGAACCCCATTTATACACAGGTTGTTCCACAGCTGAAAAGCTTGTTTCAGAATACGGATCCTTCATCACCGGAATATGCACTGGCAGATATCTGGTGGGTTTTCTCGTTCCATCGCCTGACAGACTATTACGGTCCGATTCCCTACTTTGATGCCGGTGAACCTGCCAACACTGTCAAGTATGATTCGCAGGAATCTGTTTATGATGATTTTTTCAAGCGGCTGGCATCAGCGGCGGCAGTTTTAAAATCAAATGCAGCAGCTAAGCCTTACGCCAGTCATGATGTGATATATGATGGTGATGCAGCCAAATGGCTGAAGTTTTGTAATACTTTACGTTTACGGTTGGCACTCCGTATTTCCAAAGCAGATCCGGCCAGAGCGAAAACAGAAGCAGAAGCCGCTATTGCCGACGGAGTGATGACGGAGAGAGAGGATAATGCTGTAATGATGAAAAACCTTACAGGAGGTGATTATAATGGTCTGGCCACGATTTCAGGCTGGGGTGAATTCAGGATGAGTGCTTCGATGGAATCCTATCTGAAAGGATATGATGATCCCCGTATCGGGATTTATTTCCAGCCAGCATTTTCTACCCAAACTTACGAAGGACTTCGGAATGGCCTGGATGCTACTCAGCTCGCTATTACAAAAAATACCAATGATGCGACTTCAAATGTAGGTACACGCTGGATCGTCAATACCGGAGCAGGATCAGCCTGGGACCGCCAGCTTGCCGCTGATCAGGAAATTATGTTTACCGCCGAAGCATATTTTTTAAGGGCAGAAGCAGCTCTTAACGGATGGCAGGCCGGCGGAACTGCGAAGGAACTCTATGAAAATGGTATCCGCGCTTCAATGGCATACTGGGGTGTGTCTGATGGAGCAGCAGATGCATATATAGCTGGTACTAAAGCACCGGTTGCACCCGAAGACGGCATGAACTCTCCGGCTGTGGCGACCATCCCTGTGAGCTGGGGAGCAACTGAAGCCATCCAGAGAGAACAGATTGCTACACAAAAATGGCTTGCTGTTTATCCTGACGGATTAGAAGCATGGGCAGAAGTAAGAAGAACAGGTTGGCCTAAACTGTATGATGTGCTTAATTCAGTCAACAATGACCTGCCTACCACTGCACGCCCCCGCAGAATTCCGTTCCTGTCAGCGGAGTATACCAACAATGCCCCTGCAATGGAAAATGCAGTGAAATTACTGGGAGGCCCTGACAAACCCAATACCCCTCTCTGGTGGGATAAAAATTAAAAAAATCAGTGTATAAGAAAAGTCTTTCGGATTCCGTTCCGAAAGACTTTTCTTCTTAATCACCGCTATATTATGGTTAGCCCTTAGCATTTCAATTCGATAATCAGGAGATATTAATCCTGCACTTTCAAACCATCAGATCCTACGGGGTTTCATTTTAATCTTTTTTTACATTTAAATACCAACCATATCCCCATATTTAAAAATCATAAAATATTCTCCTGAAAAAGAGTATAACACCATAGAATTATTGTCTTTTAAAAGAAAATACCCAATTTTAAAATCAGGCAGCTATCAATTATGACATTTACTGTATAGAATCATGATCAACCGAAGAGATTTAATCAAACAATTATCCGGTGTCCCGTTACTGGGTGCCTTAATCGGCACGGGAAGCTATGCTTCGGCCGCTGAAGCTTTGACTCCCTCTGCTACCAGAAGCCTGATCAGTGAACTGGGAATCAGAACTTTTATCAACGCAGCAGGCACCTACACTGCCATGACCGGTTCGCTCATGCAGGATGAAGTGGTGGAAGCGATTCAGTCTACTTCAAAAGATTTCATGATGCTTGATGAAGTACAAACGAAGGTCGGCGAAAAAATAGCTGCTCTGACGCACGCTGAAGCTGCCGTAGTAACCGCCGGTTGTTTTTCTGCTCTCACGCTTGGCCTGGCCGGCGTACTGACCGGTATGGATCAGAAAAAAGTGGAAGCATTACCACATCTGGAGGGAACGGACATCAAATCGGAGGTGATTATGCAGAAATCACATAATATCGGTTACAAACAGGCGCTCACCAATACCGGGGTGAAAATTATCATGATAGAAACCGCTGAAGAACTGGAAAAAGCGATCAGCAATAAAACGGCAATGCTGTGGTTCCTGCACATTCAGTCTGACAAAGGTCAGATCCAGCATGAACAATGGATACAAATCGCAAAAAAACACAATATCCCAACCATGATTGATATCGCGGCAGATGTGCCTCCGGTTGAAAATTTATGGAAATTTAATGACATGGGATTTGATCTGGTATGTGTATCCGGTGGAAAAGCCATGAGAGGCCCCCAGAGTGCCGGTCTGCTGATGGGGAAAAAACAATATATCGAAGCTGCACGGTTAAGCATGCCTCCGCGGGGAACGACCATCGGCAGAGGTATGAAAGTGAATAAGGAGGAGATCATTGGTATGTATGTGGCTCTTGACACCTTCATCAGACAGGACCATAAGAAAGTATGGAAAACCTGGGAAGACCGCACAGCCCTGATTGCGAATGCCGCCAAAACTGTGAAAGGTGTTGAGGTGCAAACGACAGTACCTGAGCTCGGGAATCATACACCCACTCTCAGAATCACCTGGGACAGTAGTAAAATCGGTATAACGCCTAAGCAATTGCAGGAAAATCTCCGCAACGGAAATCCATCCATTGAAACAACCGGCAGTGAAAAACATATCGGGATTACCACCTGGATGATGAAACCCGGACAGGAAAAGATTGTTGCCACCAGAATTAAAGAAGAACTCACCAAAGCTATCATTTAAGTAATTGTATTTCCTGTACCCTTAATCATCCGAATTTCAGATATGAAAAGATTCCGTTTCCTGTTAATCCTGGTGCTATGTACTCTGTCCGGTACGATTTCCTATGCACAAAACTACACTTATCACGTGCTGATCAAAGGTGGTACCCTGATAGACCCGAAAAACAATATCAACGCCGTAATGGATGTGGGTATTTATGAGGGAAAAGTTACAAAAGTGGGCAAAAATCTGGATGCGTCAACGGCCCGTCAGGTGGTTGATGCAACCGGCATGTATGTAACACCCGGCCTGATTGATATACACGGTCACGTCTTTGCCGGCACACAGCATAATCATTACCTGAGCGACGGATTTACAGCTTTATTTCCTGACGGATATACGTTCCGTGTAGGCGTGACCACCATTGTAGACGCAGGTGGCGCAGGCTGGTCCAATTTCCCGACTTTCCGCAACAATATTATTATGACATCAAAAACCCGTGTATTTTCCCTGCTGAATATCGTAGGAGAAGGAATGCGTGGTGGTGCCTGGGAACAGGATACGACAGACATGGACCCTAAAATGGCAGCAGCCGTCGCCTTAAAATATCCGAATGATATCGTAGGTTTCAAAGTTGCCCATTACAGCGGTAAAAGCTGGACTCCGGTAGACCGGGCCGTTGACGCAGGAAAACTGGCTAATATGCCCGTTATGGTTGATTTTGGCGGCAGTACACCCCCACTTCCTATCGAGGAACTGTTCATGAAACACCTTCGCCCGGGTGATATATTCACCCATACCTATACGCTGCTGCCTAATAATGTCAGGGAAACAGTTGTTGACGAAGCAACCAAAAAAGTAAAACCCTTCGTCTGGGATGCCGTGAAAAGGGGAATTGTCTTTGATGTAGGTTATGGAGGGGCAAGCTTTAACTATACGCAGGCCATTCCGGCTATTAAAGAAGGTTTCTGGCCTACGACCATCAGCACCGACCTGCACACAGGAAGTATGAATGCTTCTATGAGTGACATGCTGCGGATTATGTCCAAATTCTATGCGATGGGAATGGATCTGCCGGCGGTTATTAAAGCAAGTACCTGGATGCCTGCAAAAGTAATCAATAAGGATTATCTGGGTCATCTGTCCGAAGGTGCTATCGCAGACGTGGCTATTTTCTCTATGCGGAAAGGCAATTTCGGTTTTTATGACAAGACAGGGTACAGAGTAGAAAGCAAAGAGAAGCTGGAATGTGAAATGACCGTTATGGGAGGAAAAATTGTATACGATCTGAACGGTATCGCCAAACCCATTTATTAACACACAACATCCTCAAAGTATTATCAAAGATCGTTTTATGGCGCAATTCAATCTTCGGAAGATCAGAAAACCCATTGTACTGCAATGGGTTCTTATCTCGGTAACCGGCTATATGAGCGTGAGTTTTAATACATTTTCACAGCATTACCAAAGTAAAGAAAGATGGTCGGCTCCTGCCTGGGCAGATACCCTTCGCAGTCCGTTTGCAGAGAATGATGAAGCTATGCTGGCAAATGGAGAAGATCTTTTCATGCTTTATTGCGCGCTCTGTCATGGAGAAAGCGGTCATGGTGACGGGGCTGCCGGCGGTGCGCTGGGTGAAAAGCCGGCCAATTTTCATGATACCATTGTGACACGCCAGTCTGACGGAGCTCTTTTCTGGAAAATCAGTACCGGAAATGGTAATATGCCGCCTTTTGCAGAAGCTTTTTCAGAAGAACAACGCTGGCAACTGGTTGCTTATCTGAGGAATTTAACTGTGGCCCCCTAATCAGTATAGATCATGAAAAAATCAAAATTCCGGTTTCTGTTTGTTAATCTGCAATTAACCGGTTTAGCCATTGTATTTCATTTTTCGGTTTCATACGGACAAACGCCGGTCAAACCGCCCGTAGCACTTCGCAGCGACATCTCCATTGAGCATTTTATGCAGATAGAGCCCGAAGCAATGCGTATTTTCAGAAATGAACGAACAGGTGTACTTCACTATATTACATTCTTCGGGGATGTTTATCAGATTACTGAAGAAAACGGTGTACCCAAAAGCTCAAGAATACTTTCTGCTGATGATCACGGTATTTCCAGATTGCAGGGTGCGGCTTTCCACAAAGACAAGCTGTTTCTGGCAGGAAATTATAATGTCAATAACAACAAGGGGAACAAAGGCCGTATGGTGCGCTATGCGCTGGATAGTAACGGCAAGCCACTCCAGATGACCGAAGTATTTAATACGGTGGAATACGGAGCAAATAAAACCACTTTTGATCACGGCTGGAATGCCCTGGAGGTCAGTCCGGACGGAAAATACATTTATGTCAATACCGGTGCCAGAACTGATCATGGCGAAGTACAGGACAACGATGGCGCTTATCCCGGAGCAAGGGATAATGCCCTTACTGCAAAAATTTTCAGATTCCCGATCAACGCAGAAAACCTGATCCTGGAAGATGATGAAGCGAAGCTGAAAGCGGCAGGGTATATTTATGCCGACGGAATACGCAATGCCTATGATATGGCATTTGATAGCAAAGGGCGGCTTTTTGCCGTTTCCAATTCAGGCGATTACGATCATCCTGAAGATATGTTCTGGGTACGGAAAGGGCATCATTACGGTTTCCCCTGGATGATGGGAGGCATTGAAAACCCCCAGCAATATCCTGACTACCAGCCCAATCCGGATACAGATCCTTTTCTGAGCAAATTCGCATTTGCATGGATGATGAAATATTTTCACAATGATCCCGACTTTCCTAAAAAACCGGAAGGTGTCAGATTTACGGCAGCTGTCCAGAATCTGGGTCCGGATGCCAATGAATATCGTGACCCTGCTACCGGAAAAGTAGTTGACGGAGATTCAACAGGTAAAACAGTCGGAACACTCAATGCCCATTCTTCCCCTTTAGGATTGTTTTTTGATACCAAAAATGTACTTTCAGACGATTTTAAGGGCGATGGTTTTGTCATACGCTACAACGGCGGACTGAGAAGGGGTGTAGAAAACCCTAATCCTCTCCTGAAACAGGGGAAAGATCTTTTACACCTGAAGTTAATTTATGACAAAAAGGTTGATAACTTTAAAGTTCAGACCACAAGGCTCATTGACGGATTTACCGCTCCTACAGATGCGCTGATGGTAGACAACATTGTTTATATTATAGAGTATGGCGGGAAGCAGGGCGGGAACAAAGCGGGTGGGAACATCTGGAAAGTAACCCTTCCTGCCGGAAAGCAGTCTGGCAAAAAGAACAAACAATAAAAACACAATAACATTCTAAATTTCAATTCAATATCATGGAAAAACAACGCAGATCAGTCCTCAAAAATATGTTTGCTTCAATGGCCGGAATACTCGGATTAGGAGCAGCAACAAAAGCTGTGGCAGCGGCACCTGAAAAAGAAGTAGGAGATATTGTGATGCATCAGGACGTACCCTTATTCTCGGGACATACCAAATTCAATAATATGGTTTTCATCGCCGGGAAAGGTGCTCACTTTGACGGAGACATTACGGCACATACCAATCACGTGCTGGATGAAGTAGAAAAAGAACTCAAAAAAGCAGGTTCTTCCATGGAAAAAGTGCTGAAGGTAAATGTCTATCTTCATGACCTGAATGACTACAAAAAAATGAATGAGGCGTACAAAGGCCGGTTTGGCAATAAACCACCTGTACGTACTACAGTAGCAGTTTACGGTGGGGTACCAGGTGATTCGCTGGTAGAAATCGACTGCATCGCTTATATTTAATACGTTCGTGCCGGAACAACACAGCTGAGAACAGATAGATTAACCTTTCAGCTGTGTTGTATACCTACCCTCTGTGTTTTGTCATTATTTATGCTGACTAAGAACGAATACACTGAAAAGCTATCGACTGATATTCTGTTAAACTTTTTACCACTTTGAACAGAGCGCAAAGCATTAAGGAGGAAAATAACATGTTGCTGGAATTATGGAATCGGTCCCGGTCAGGGGATGATACAGCCTACTGCCAGCTCTCGGAATTACTTTACAGAAGACTTTTTAATTACGCCAGCACCGTCACTGAAGACCGCGAATATATTAAGGACAATATTCAGGATGTACTGCTGCATATCTGGGAAAAGCGGGAGGATATCCAGATCCAATACGTAACTATTTATTTCATCAGAGCCCTGAGGAATCAGCTCTTCCAGGCATTCCGGAAAAATCACCGTATTACGTTGATGCCCGACATCGGCCAGCTGGATGACATTACCAATGATTACAGTATCGAATACGAAATCACTACTCATGAGCAACAGGCTCTGAACCAGGAGCGGATCAGGTTAGCCATCGAAAAGTTACCAAAACGGCAAAAAGAGGTTGTTTTTATGAAATTCTACCTTGGCATGGAAAATGCCCGTATTGCCGAACTGATACAAGTCAACCGGCAATCTGTCGCCAATCTGCTATTTAAAGCTACTTCTTCTTTAAGAATTCATTTACCAGCCCTGTGGGAATAGCCACTACCACTTCATTCAATAAATTTTCTTTATAAAAAGGGTATTAATCAGACAGGTATACATCTTTAGAAAAACATCTGCCTAAGACAAATGTTCATGGAAAACTACAGACATTTTTCACCGGAAAGGCTCGCCGCCGACGATTCATTCAGAAGATGGATTATCGAAAGCGCCCATACCGATAGTCTGTTCTGGGAAAAATGGTTGCGGGAAAACCCTGACAAAAAGGAATTGGTTGAAAAAGCGGTTCTTTTCATACATGATGCGCAGGTCTCACTTGAACATGTACTGCATGAAGATGAAATCAGGTTTGAAATCGCAAAGCTTTCTGCATCTGTTCAACAAAGTAAATTAAAGAAAAAAGCCGTTAGCATACCCTTATGGTGTAAATTCGCGGCGGCCATTTTACTGATTCTGTCGCTGAGCAACCTTAATACCGGCAATGAACGTTATGTATTAAATGAAAATCTCTTTTCGAGCATTATAGGGAAAAACTTCAACCCGGTAATCATTGAAACCAACTTAACATCCCTTCCAAAACTTATTCTTTTACCCGATCAGAGTTCTGTTGTATTACAACCCAAAAGCAAACTTACCTTTCCTGTACGGTTTCAGCCCGGGAAACGCGAAATATACCTGGAAGGACAGGCATTTTTTGAAATTACCAAAAATCCGGAAAGCCCGTTTTTTGTATACACCCGCTCGGTTTCGACAAAAGTTCTGGGAACCAGTTTCACAGTAACGGCCTTTCCCGATCAGACCAATGCAACAGTAACCGTCAAAACAGGCAAAGTATCGGTTTTCCCTTCTGCCCGGGCACGGATCTCTTCTGAAGAAAATAATCCGATACCGAATGAAACCATTCTGATGCCCAATCAGCAGGTGCAGTTCAGTAATGACGAACAGCTTTTTACCAAAAACACGATCTCAGAGACGGGTAATCCTGAACTTTCTATCCTTCATCAATCTTTCAGCTTTAAAAAAACACCTATCCGCGAAGTTTTCCGCCTGTTAGAAAAATCGTACGGGACACACATTGAATTCCCCGCAGAGAAAATGGAAAACTGCTATCTGACCGCTTCTCTTTCAGACGAACCGCTTCTTGAAAAACTACTTCTTATATGCCGTACAATCGGTGCCGAATATCAAATCAGCGAACAACAGATCACCATCCGGAGCAACGGATGTAATTAAAAATAAAACAGCAACTCAACCTAAAACTGACCGTATATGAAATAAAAGACAAAATCAATCTTGCTCAGCACCGGGTATATGCTCCATTACCTGACTCGTTTCCGAGGATTTTCTACTGCACACCACTCAACAGTAAACGGCTTTCTATGTTCACTATGAAAACAAAAGTTTATGATAACTCAATTTCTGTAAAATTGAAACGAATCACATTTTACGGAATACTATTGCTTTTCTGCAATGTAATCTCCTATGCATCGGTCATGGATCAGCAAAAAATTCTGGAGAAGAAAATAACACTTCAGCTCAGTAATGCCAGTGTTGAAAACATGTTGTCCAGTATTGAAAGTGATACCAAAATCAGGTTTATGTATAATCCTCAGATTTTCAAGCCTATACAGAAAAACAATTACAGATTCAAAAATACACCGCTGGCACACATCCTGGACCAGGTATTATCTCCGCACCACATCGTGTATGAAGTTTTGCAAAACCAGATCATCATCCGGAAAGAACAAAAGATTATAAATGAACTCCCGGCAACTGTTCCTGAAACGAATCAGGTGTCGGACAGAACCCTCACCGGAAAGGTAACAGACGAAAACGATGTGGGTTTACCCGGAGTAAATATTCTCCTGAAAGGTACGCAACGAGGTACTTCCACTCAAGTGGATGGTACTTTTCAACTGGAAATTCCCGATAATGCGGCAGATGCCATTCTGGTATTCAGCTTTGTAGGTTATACGACAGAAGAGCTTCCCGTCGGGAACCGCACAGCATTTCTTGTAAAGTTTACTCCTGAAGCAAAAGCGCTGAATGAAGTGGTTGTAACTGCTCTGGGTATTGCCCGTGAGAAAAAGGCATTAGCCTATTCTGTTTCAGAAGTTAAGGGAAGCGAGTTTACCCAGGCCCGTGAGAATAATGTGGCCAATGCCCTGACAGGCAAGATCGCCGGTGTAAATGCTACGGGTATGGCCACAGGACCAGGTGGTTCCAGCCGCATCGTAATCAGGGGAAACGGCTCATTAAATGGTAATAATCAGCCTTTGTATGTCATTAATGGTATGCCTATGGACAACAGCATTCCGGGCGGGGGTACCACTTCCGATGGCGGAACCATGAACGTAGACCGGGGTGATGGCATCGGAGGGATTAACCCGGATGATATTGAATCAATCAGCGTGCTGAAAGGCGGCCCTGCTGCTGCACTTTATGGTGCCAGGGCTTCAAACGGGGTCATTCTGATCACCACGAAAAAAGGGCGCGCGCAGAAAGGTATAGGAGTAGAAATCAACAGCAACATATCCATGGAGGATATTGCAGTTATTCCTGACTGGCAATATGAATATGGCCAGGGTGTAGACGGACGCAAGCCGGTTAGTGAGACCGAAGCCAAAAGTACCGGACGTCTATCCTATGGGGCTAAAATGGACGGACAACCCACTATTCAGGTAGACGGACAGATGCATCCCTACTCTCCCCAGAAAGATAATCTGAAGCATTTCTACAACAAAGGGATGAATTATATCAATTCGGTAGCCTTTACCGGAGGTAGCGAAACCATCAATTTCAGGCTGGGTCTGAATAATACCACTTCCAACAGTATTGTTCCCAATTCTCGATTCAACAGAACGATTGCCAATCTCAATCTAAACGCATTTCTTGGCAAAAAATTAAGTATAGAAACAGTCGTTCAATACAATTATGAGAAAGGCTTCAACCGTCCGAAAGTAGGCTATGCCGACATGAATCCACACTGGGCCACTTATCTGGTCGCTAACGTTGTCGATATCCGTTCACTCTCACCCGGCTATGATCCTGAAACCGGGCAAGAGATGGAATGGAACCCGGTACCGCAAGCGCCCAATCCTTATTTTGTTGTCAATAAATTCAAAAATGATGACGCCAAGAACCGTATCATCGGTCAGGCATCTATCCGCTATGATCTTCTGGACAATCTGTTCATTAAAGGAAGCGTCAGTCAGGATTTCTATAGTTTCAGTTCGGAATATGTTCAGCCTACCAATAATGCTTTTCAACCCCTTGGTACATATGAAGCCCGTACCATTGGTTCTCATGAAACCAACGGCTTGCTCACCCTTAATTATAATCAGGACATAGGTAGTAATATTAACTTATCGGCTATGGTGGGCGGAAACAGGCAGAAAAGCGTATATGAACAAACGCTGATCGCCGGCAGCGAGTTTACGATCCCCTATTTTTACAGCTATACCAACCTGGCGGTTATGACTACCACTCCGACCTATGGTGAAAGCGCAATGAACTCGGTTTTCGGATCGGTGGATGTGGGTTTTAAAAATCTTTTATTCCTTACCGTAACAGGCCGGCAGGACTGGTTTTCGGTGCTGGATCCTCAGAACAACCATATTTTTTATCCTTCTCTGGGAGGTTCCTGGATCCTGTCCGAATCATTCAAACTCCCTGAAAGTGTCAGCTTTGCCAAATTGCGTGCGTCGTGGGCGCAAGTGGGTGGTGCCACTGTAGATCCTTATATTATTTACCCGACTTATACCATGGTTCAGGGAGGGCATAATGGCAGGCCTGTTCAGAATTTAGGCTCCAGCCTTGTTCCTAATCCCAATATCAGACCGCTGACGTCCACTACCTATGAAGCCGGAATAGATGCCCGTTTTTTCAATAATCGTCTGGGAATAGACTTCACGTATTACAACCGGAAGACCACCGACGATATCGTACAAACCAGCATAGCCAACTCTTCAGGCTATACTTCCGCGCTTCTGAATGTCGGCGAACTGAGCAATAAAGGTATAGAACTACTTTTGACAGGCACTCCTTTGCGTGAATCTTCTCTGAAATGGGATGTCAGCTACAACATTGCCTATAACCGCAGCAAAATCGAAAAACTGGCTGATGGTCTCAACTATGTGGATGTAGGCAGCGGTGTAGGCGGTGGCTCGGTACGGAATGTACTGAACCGCCCGTACGGCACCGTTTGGGGCTACCGGAAACTGACGGATGGCAACGGCAGCATCGTCTATAATACAGCCAGTGGGTATGCGGTCCGTGGTGATCTGGAAGAAATCGGACAGGGAACGCCTCCCCTGACGATGGGATTGAGTAACAATTTTTCCTATAAGAACTTTTCGCTCAATATCCTGATGGATGGAAAGTTCGGCAGTGTGGTATTTTCCAATCTGTATCAGTATGCTTACCGCTTCGGGTTACCTAAAGAGACCCTGCCGGGAAGAGAGTCAGGATTGACCGTTACCGGTGTAACACCCGAAGGCAGTCCGTTCTCAAAAACATGGAACAAGGAAGATATCGATACGTATTATGATAATGATAAGAATTATACGGCCATGTTTATGTTCAATAACGATTTTATAAAACTCCGTCAGATTGTATTGAGCTATAACCTGCCCGCCAGACTGCTTTCAGGTATAAAGTTGCAGGCGGCTTCTGTTTCGCTGACAGCCCGCAACCTGGCTATACTCTACAAAGACAAGGCCAATAATTACTTTGACCCCGAATCAGGCTATACCAGTACCAATGCACAGGGACTGGAGGCATTCGGAGTGCCCCGCACTAAAACGTATGGTATTAACCTGATGGTAAAATTCTGACACGAAATATCCTGAAATATGAAAAATCTAATCAAAACAGCAACCTGTCTGTCACTACTGCTGATGGTTTCGTGCGATAATGGATTTGAGGAAATGAACCACGATCCGAATAAATATTCAGAAGTTATGCCTGAATATCTCTTTACTTCAGCACTGCTTGATGGTCTCAGCACCAATTTTACAGGGGCTGCATACCTTACTATTGGTGGCTCCATGCAACATTTTGCAACCTATAAAGAGGTGCCCGCAGCGGGCGATAAATACTTCAATTACAGTTACTCAACCGGCAACTGGAATGCCTATACCAGTGCAGTCAATAAAGTTATGCAGGTTATAAATGCTGTAGATGACACCCCTGAAAAGATCAATCAGCTGTCGGTTGCCCGTATCTGGAAAGCCTATATTTTTCATCGGCTGACCGACCTTTACGGTGACATTCCGTATTCTGATGCGGGAAAAGCATTATCTGACAAAAACTATGCTCCCAGATATGATACTCAGGAAAGCATTTATACTGATATGTTAAAGGAACTTGACGAATCCATCAATGCCTTTTCTGAAAATCACCCCGGCTTTGGAAACGCCGATCTGATCTACGACGGTAATATCGGCCAATGGAAAAAATTTGGTTACTCACTGATGCTGAGATTAGGAATGCGGCTGACGGAGGTCAATCCGGCAATGGCTGAAACATGGGTAAAAAAGGCGTTGGCAGGTGGTGTCATCCTCGAAAATGAGGATGTGGCTGCTATTGAATATGTTGACGGGTCCCAAACAACCAGCCGGAACTTCATATCCAGTGGTTTAATGGCTATTGATTATATTACACCGGGCGGAGATAATGTAGAGGGAGGCAAATTTTCGAAAACCTTTATTGATCATCTCAAAAACACGAAAGATCCCCGGCTGAATGTCTTTTCAATTGTCTGGATATCCAATGGCAGCAACTTTATTGCCGACACCAGCACCGCACTCCAATCAGGTATGCAGAATGCCGCTTACAATAATCTCCCGGCTGATTTTAATAAATTTTCAGAGCCCAATCCTGCTACGTTACTGAAGTACAACAACCCCGTAATTGTGCTGGGCAATGCTGAAATGTACCTGCTGATAGCTGAAGCCGTGATCAGAGGCTGGCATACCGGCACCACGGCTGCAGGCGCTTATGAAAAAGCAGTAAAAGCCGGAATGCAGCAATGGGCACTTTTTGGTCCGGGAGGTGTGATTTCTGAAGCAAAGATTAATAGCTACCTCAAACAAAATCCTTATATGGCCAACGGTACTTTTGATCAGCAGCATAATCAGATCCAGACACAGAAATGGGTAACGCTCTTTCTGGAAGATGAATACGAAATTTTTTCCAACTGGCGGCGTACGGGTCTGCCTGCATTAACACCAACCAATTATCCCGGTAATTTAACCGGAGGAAAAATCCCGACCAGGTTTGTAATCCCGGACTCGGAAGAGATTTACAATACGGAAAATTTCTATGATGCCCGCTCAAGGCAAGGAGGGACAAATACCCTTTCGAGTGTAGTTTGGTGGGATAAGTAGGATATACATCTCATTTTCAGCACCACATTACCCATGCTGTGCCTTCATAAGCTTATGATTTCTCCGTTTACTTAAAACATATTCATCCCGGATCAGGCAAAAGAAATTTCTTTTGCCTGATCCGGGATGAATGCTATAACCAGATAAAGATTACCGTAGCTTCCGGCTTACCAAACCGATTTCATATAGAGCATTGAGCTTTAATCACCCACTTTTTTCAGATTGGTTTCAGTTACATTTTTCATGTCGCTTTTATCCATTGCATAGTAAATCAAATCTTTATCTCTGCCTGTATACATGATATTCATAAAATGGCAATCTGCAACAGGTGCTTCAATCATTACCGGTGAATATCCGGTTGACATTACATTCATTACATAAATATTATTGATTTTGCCGGGTTCTGAGAGCGTACCATATCCTTTGCCCCCTATCAGGACCGCATTATGCCTGCCTCCGTGCCCGCTTACTTCTCTTGATATTAAACCCTCAATATAAACATGATGAATACTGGCACTGTCACTTGCCCGGATAGCAACACCTCTGCAGATCGACTCACAGTTAATATTGGTAATAAAAATCTGCTCGGTATCGTCTTCGGGACCATGCCACCGGCTGGCCGTTACCATTGTTGAATTGATATTGCCATTCCCGGGATGAGTAGCACCCCTGACATCGAGGCTTGATAAAGCAATAAAATCATCGCCGGTAAACCCTGAAATATTATTGATCCGGAAATGTTTACATCCCTGACGAAGATCTATTCCGTCTTTATTAAAAACTTTCACTTTCCTGTCTCCAATCATTATTTCTTCGGGATTATGAATATGAATGTCCGAAAGGTCTGCATTCCGGACTCTTTCAAAACTAACCGCCCATGCATGAGAATTACGGATTCTGACATTTTTAAGCGTAAAATGCTCTACCTGTGCCATCAGGATCATGATATTCCGCCAATCTCCGGTCTGCTTCTGATCAGGTCTGGCGGCATCCGTTCCATAACTTACCCTCCAGTTTCCGGCAGCCTTTTCCTTATCCGGGTCCAGCGTAAGTTTCCTGCCAGCATCACCTGTCGAGCGCGGATTATCAGCACCTTTCAGGATCACTTCTCCGATTCCTATCAGGTGAATGTTTTTATTCCAGGCCGGAGAAATCATTCCCATTCCCACATTGTCACTCCTGAACATATTGTCACGGCAGGAATCTGATAACTGAATGGTGCAGTTATCCAGCATTACCGTCATATCACCGGGTAAAAGAATAGCACGGTCGATTCTCCATATCCGCGAACCATTGGAATTTACGGCCGGTATCACCACCAGGTTTGTTTTGCCTTTTGCTGCACTGATGGCCGCCTGAATCCTGTCACTGTCGGAGCCCTTAAACTGGTTGGGGGTAATCGGAACACGGTCTTTTGCACTGACCAGAATGCTCAGAAAACAACTGAGATATAAGAAAATGTTTATTTTAAGCCTTATCATTAATGAAAATTTGTTTGAAACAGCCAGGCTTCCGTTCGATGAAAATCAGGATTCTGTTCCGATTACTCTGGAATTTTCTTCCCCTACTCCTTCTCTATCTTCTTCAGTTCTTTACTGATATACTCTTTTGACAGCCACTTTGTCCCGATCATCACACCTTCTATTTTCCGGGTATTACTGATATTTTCCAATGGATTTCCTGACAGTAATACCAGATCCGAATCATACCCGACTTTCACAGCCCCTGAGTTCTTCCTCTTTAAAAATTCAGCTACATTCACTGTTCCGCTTTTTAATGCCTGATAAGGCGTAAGTCCTGCCTCTACCAGATACTGTAATTCATGATGAATAGCAAAACCCGGAACATTGTAAATCTGCGGGGCATCGGAACCAAGCAGCAGATCAACACCATATTGTTCACACGCACGCAACAGCTGATGCCTCAACCGGATCAGGGCTTCAGACTGTGCCCTGTTAAAATGTGCACTTCCGTTATAATCGCGCTTGGTTTTTGCCCATTGATCACGGGTCTTCTGATCCATGTATTTCAGGTCGGGATCATTCTCAAATTTCTCCACACCATCCGGTGACATCCAGCGCTCTGCCAGCGCCTCGGTAGGCACCACGCGGATTCCCTTGGCTTTTAAAGCCTTCATCAATGCCGGGATTTTGGTAGTGTCCGCCCGATAACCGATCCTGTCACCGAAAAAACCTGCTTCCTGGGCAGTAAGGGTATCAACACCGGGTGTCAGAGCCTCCACAAATCCGTCCATGTGGTCAATAGTGGCATATCCTGCCTCAATAGCTGCCCATACACCCACATTAAACGATACGTGTCCTGCAAATGGAATACCCACTTCATTCGCGGTTTTGGCAATCCCCGGAAAAGTAGCTTTGGTGAGTCCCGGATGTAGTTTAAGGAAGTCATAACCTGCTTCCTTCTGTTGCCTGACCATCTCAATACCCCGCTCAGGACTACGCACACTTTGTCCGCTGAAAGACGGGCCTGAAGTAATGAAATGCGGACCAAGTATTTCTCCTGTCCTTATTTTGTCCCGAAGCTCCAGATGTTTCGGCACTCCTAACATCCCCCTGATATTGGTAATCCCGTTGGCCAGATATAAAATGAGTACCTCTTTCATAGGCTCCAGATCCTCACCGGGTGGTACGTGCGCGTGCATTTCCGACCAGCCGGGTAGCAGATATTTACCCCTGGCGTCCACAACGAATGCATCCCTGCCATGTTTTGCACGGCCGGCTTCACTGATTGAAATAATCTTTCCGTTCTTTACTACAACCGTTTGATTGGCTAATACGCCGGGTTTATCCATCGGAATCACATTCACCGAAGTAAATACGATTTCCCGGCTTTGATTACTGGCAAGATCCTGTGACAATGCAATATAAGTCGTCATCAGCATGAGTAAGGTAAATACATATCTCATATCATCAAGCAATTTAGTTTATTGAAATGATACTATTAAAAGCTCATCCAGCATAAAATCTACCATTATTCCGGGTAGCGGACCAAAAAGGCTTCATTCGGTCTGCCTGATGACCGGATGAGCCAATAAAACTTTATCTTTAACTGTGACAAATGCCATAAATTCCCTATTTTCAACCCGGTAAGTTATTCATCTGATTTATTGCTGTTATCCCTTAAACATCCTATTGCTTTAGTATGAAATCAAAATTGATTCCTGTCCTGCTATTCGCGGGTTTCCTGACCATTACTTCTTTACAGGCCCAGACCATTCCAAAAGAAGAACTGATTTTTCTGACATCCGAATGGAAAGGTGAACGCTTCCCTGATGGCCGTCCCAAAGTGCCGGACGAGCTGATTGAACGTGTAAAAAACATTGCTATTGAAGAAGCCTGGGTAGTCATGCAGAATGAGGGATATTACAGCCAGTTTGATGGCAACTGGAAAATGCTGCATGACGATGTTGCTTTTGCCGGACGTGCCCTTACGGCCCAGTTTATGCCATCACGCCCTGATATAGAAAAAAACATAAAAGAACGCGGCCACAAAGCAGGGCGTATGGGCAATACCAATTCATGGCCGATTGACCAGCTCAGTAAAGGTGATGTATATGTGGCTGATGGATTCGGAAAAATTGCAGAAGGTACTCTTATTGGCGATAATCTCGGGAATTCTATTTTTACAAAAACCGGCACAGGTGTTGTTTTCGATGCTTCATCCCGTGATCTGGAAGGATTATCACACATAGAAGGTTTCAATGCTTTTGTCAGAGACTGGCACCCTTCCTATCTTAAAAATGTAGTCCTGACAGGATTAAATACACCGATCCGGATCGGACAGGCCATCGTTTTGCCCGGTGATGTGGTGCTGGCCAAAAAAGAAGGTGTTATCTTCATTCCGGCGCATCTGGCTGAAAAAGTTGTACTGACAGCCGAATTCATTACCCTTCGGGATAAATTTGGTATCGAAGGACTGAAATCAGGCAAATACAGTCCGGGACAAATCGACAGCCAATGGACGGATGCCATTAAAAATGATTTCCTGAAATGGCTGGACAACAATCCTGATCAGATCCCGATGAAGCGTTCTGAACTTGATGCCTTTATGAAAAACAGAACCTGGTAAACAACCCGTAGGCGATTATTTTTTAATCGAAGATTCGCGCACTACCAAAGTTGTATCCAGTTTCCGGATCGCAAAATCAAACTCTTTTTTAGGATTTTCTATCATATCAACCAGCAGTTGCATAGCGGTTTGTCCCATTTCAACTGCTGGCTGAACAATGGTTGTCAGAGGCGGATCCAGTAACTCTGCCACCGGAATATTGGTAAAGCCTACCAGTGCAATGTCTTCGGGAATCCTGAGTTTGTTTTTCCGGATTACGGCCATTGTACCTGTTGTCAGCCGGTCGCTGGCAGTGAAGATCGCGTCCGGGCGGCGTTCCATATCAATTAATTCCTGCGCTGCTTCCAGAATTTCTTCCGTTTTCATGCCACCATGTCCGCAATACCGGATGTACTTTTCATCAAACGGAATACCAAATTCATGCAAAGCATCCTTATAGCCATCCATCCGCTCCCGTGTAATTGACAGATGCTTCGGACTTGTAATCTGCGCTATGCACTTACTGCCGTTTTCCAGCAGATGCCGGGTAGCATCATAACTGCCTTTATAATTATTGGCCACTACCTTAAACGTTTTTTCCTCTTCGGGCACCCGGTCAATAAAAACAATAGGCATTCCTCTTGCTATCAGATCCTGAAAATGCGGGATATCCTGCGAAAAACTCGAAACCGATGTCAGAATGCCGTCTACTTTTCTTGAAACCAGGTGGTCCAGATTGATCTCTTCTCTTTCCCTGGATTCATGGCTTTGAAAGATCACTACATGATACCCCAGGTTATAGGCTACTTCTTCTATTCCGTTAATCACCTGTGCAAAGAAATTATTGGCAATTTCCGGTACAATGACACCAATCGAACGGCTGCGGTTTTCCTTCAGACTCAGCGCTATCGGATTGGGACGGTAATTCATTCTCCCCGCATACTCCAGCACAGCTTTCTTGGTTTCAGGATTTATTTCATAGCTGTCACGAAGTGCCCTTGACACCGTAGAGGTAGACAGGTTCAGCGCCCGTGCGATATCTTTAATGGTAATCGTTTCCAAAAGTTTCTATACGTTTTATACAAATGCAGGTAATGCGTCAGCCCTCATTTTACTGCAACAGGATTACAATATTATATAAAATTACCCTAACAAACGCAACATTTTAGCCTATTAATTATTAAAAGACAACGTTCCCGATAACGATTGCATAAATAAACATCTGCCCACATCTCAAAAAATCATAGGAATATTAATATACTTATCTCCGGATAAGGCGATCATTCACCCATGATAACGTATCTCATTTACACAAAAAATACAATAAATGAATAATGCACAACTGTTTGACCTGACCGGAAAAACCGCACTTGTAACGGGATGCAGCAGAGGCATCGGAAAGGCTGTAGCTGAAGGACTGGCACAGGCCGGGGCTGACATTATCGGAGTTTCCGCTTCCTTATCCACAGAAACCAGCCCGGTTGCCAGGGGAGTTCAAGCTGCCGGAAAGCAGTTTTATCCGTATCAGGTTGATTTCAGTAACCGGGATCAGCTCTATGCTTTTATTCAGCACATCCGGGAGAGATTTCAGAAAATAGATATTTTAATCAATAATGCAGGCACTATCCTGCGTGCTCCCGCAGCTGAGCATACTGACGCTTACTGGGATCAGGTGATGGCTGTCAATCTGGACGCGCAGTTTATCCTGAGTCGGGAAATAGGAAAAATGATGCTGGAAGCAGGTACAGGAAAGATCATTTTCACAGCGTCACTCCTGACATTTCAGGGAGGGATTAATGTGCCGGGATATACAGCCAGTAAAAGTGCCATCGGCGGACTGGTTAAAGCACTGGCCAATGAATGGGCTTCCAAAGGAATCAATGTAAACGGCATTGCGCCGGGCTATATTGAAACGGATAATACAGAAGCTCTCCGCAATGATCCTGAAAGGTCAGAATCAATACTCGACCGCATTCCGGCAGGGCGATGGGGACAACCGGAGGATTTTATCGGACCTGCCGTTTTTCTGGCATCGCGCGCATCTGATTATGTGCATGGCACTCTCCTCACTGTCGATGGCGGATGGATGGGCCGTTAAAAAGGAAGATTTCAATATAACTGAATATCAATGGAAATAAGACACGCGAGCAGCCCCAGAGAAGTTGCTTTCATGAATACGCAATCAGTAAGGGCTGAATTTCTGGTTGAGGAAGTTTTCAGAAACGATACCATCCAATGGGTTTATTCACATTATGACCGGATCATCATCGGTGGCGCTAAACCTGTACATCAGCCTCTGCACCTGGAAACATTTCCGGCACTGCGCTCGGTCTGTTTTCTGGAAAGAAGGGAAATGGGCATTATCAACGTAGGCGGCCCCGGGGTCATAACTGTCAATGGTACCGGTTATCAAATGGAAAAGCTGAGCTGCCTGTACATAGGAAAAGGTCAGGAGGAAGTGTCATTCTCCAGTCAGGTCCCCGATAATCCTGCTTTGTATTATATGCTTTCTGCTCCTGCCCATGCCAGCTACCCAACCACTCTGTACAGCAGTGAAGAAGCTTTGCCGGCCACTGTCGGAAGTATTGCCACCTCTAACCTTCGCACTATATACAAATATATTCATGCTGACGGAATCCAGAGTTGTCAGCTCGTGATGGGCCTGACGACCTTGCATACAGGAAGCGTGTGGAATACTATGCCGGCACATGTGCACGACAGGCGTATGGAAGCCTATTTTTATTTTGATGTTCCTGACGGTCAGCGGGTAATGCACCTGATGGGCGAACCTGACGAAACCCGGCATATCTGGGTATCTGACCACCAGGCTGTTATTTCACCACCGTGGTCGGTGCATTCGGGCTGCGGCACTTCTCATTATTCATTTATCTGGGGCATGGGAGGAGAAAACAAAGATTATGCAGACATGGACCCTGTTTCCATTGAAGCTTTATTATAGTGCATATTTATATTTTAGGAAGTTACTGGTAATCAGGATATCAACGGGAACTATTTCCTGTTGATACCTTATAAGATGGCAAAATCCATGACAGGAAATTTTGCCATCTTTTTACTGTCATCTTAATCATCCGGACAAGTACCGTTTATCCATCTTTTTATGAAGCAACCTCTGTTTTATCATATCCGGCAACCACGGCAGAAAGCAAGCATTGTACTGCTGTTCAGTTTATTCTACTTCGCTTTCAGAACGGCGCAGGAACCACTGACCGTTTACCTCATCGGCGATTCCACCATGGCCGATAAAAAACTCGAGGTAGCTCCTGAAACCGGCTGGGGGATGGTTTTGCAGCACTATTTCGACCCGGCAAAAGTACTGATCAGCAACCATGCAGTGAATGGCCGGAGCTCCGGGAGTTTTATCAGGGAAGGCCGCTGGGAAAACGTATTATCTACACTGCGTAAAGGAGATTATGTCTTTATCCAGTTCGGGCATAATGATTCCAAAAGTGAAGATACCAGCCGCTATGCCCCTGCCTTTACCACCTATACCGTTAACCTCACAAAATTTGTGAATGAAGCCCGTGGTAAAGGTGCCGTACCTGTATTGCTTACGCCGGTAATGCGAAGGCGATTTGATAAGACCGGAAAATTCTTTGACACGCACGGCGATTACCCTGACGCGGTCCGCCGGCTTGCCGCAAAACTTGATGTTCCGCTTATTGATATGCACCAGAAAAGCAGAACAATACTGGAACAGGCGGGAGAGCAACAATCCAAAGATTTCTTTCTCCATCTGAAACCCGGTCAATATGCGGGTTATCCGAAAGGAGTCATTGACGATACCCACTTTTCAGGATACGGTGCCCGTATGATGGCCGCAGCTGCTGCAAAAGGGATTCAGGAAAACAACCTGCCACTGGCAGCACATTTCAAACGGTTTGGCTCCACGGATAAGTTTGTATTCGAATTACCGGAAATAAAGGGACCCGTCTTTCGTAAAGACACCTTTGATATCCGGAAGTACGGCGCTGTACCGGATGGAAAAACCATGAATTCTGCTGCCATACAAAAGGCTGTAGACCATGCTTCTGAAGCAGGTGGCGGCGTTGTGCTGATTCCCGAAGGATTATGGCTGACGGGGCCGGTTATTTTGAAAAGCAATGTCAACCTGCATTTAGCAGTCAGCTCCGTGTTGCAGTTCAGTGACAACTACCAGCATTATCCGCTGGTCAGAACAAGCTGGGAAGGCCGCGAAGCAATTCGTTGTCAGGCACCGGTAAGCGCACAGGGTGCGGTTAATATCGCCATCACAGGACAAGGGATTATGGATGGCGCCGGCCAGGCATGGCGGCCCGTTAAAAAAGAAAAGCTCACAGAATCGCAATGGAAAAAACTCACCCGTTCAGGAGGGGTTACTGACAAGAACCAGCAGATATGGTGGCCTTCGGCAGAAGCCCTTGAAGGAAGCCTCATCCCGGACGCTGGAAATATCAGTGCAGGCTATACAGAAGCTACAGCCGCCCGGTTCAAAGAGTATCTCCGTCCGAATATGATCCGTTTTATTCAATGCGAAAATATCCTCCTGGAGGGCGTAACTTTTCAGAATTCTCCCGCCTGGAATATCCATCTTTTACTCAGCAGGCACATTACCTTACGGAAAGTGAACGTCCGGAATCCATGGTTTGCCCAAAATGGTGATGGCGTGGATATTGAATCGTGCAGCTATGCCATGATTGACGCAAGCACCTTTGATGTGGGCGACGACGGAATCTGTATCAAATCAGGGCGTGATGAAGAAGGCCGGAAACGAGGGATCCCTTCCGAAAACATCATTGTCAGAAATTCAACCGTTTTTCATGGCCATGGTGGTTTTGTAATCGGCAGTGAAATGTCAGGCGGCGTCAGAAATATCTATGTTACCCAATGCAATTTTCTGGGAACCGATGTAGGCCTGCGGTTTAAAACAGCCCGTGGCCGTGGGGGTGTAGTGGAAAACATTTTCATTTCGGATATTAACATGACCGGTATTCCCGGAGAAGCCCTGCTTTTTGACATGTATTATCAGGCAAAAGATCCTGTACCTGCCGACGGCTCAGCCTCGGAGGCGCCCGAAGTGAAGGCGATCCCGGTTAATGAAGGCACGCCTCAGTTCCGTCATTTTCATATCCGGAATGTTACGGTCAAAGGCGCCGGAACGGGTATCCTGATCCGGGGTTTACCTGAAATGAGCATCAAAAACATTACCATCGAAAATGCCGTTATTCAGGCAAACAAAGGGCTGGAGTGTACAGAAGGGGAAGCGGTTTTATTAAAAAATATAAGCCTGATCACCCGCGACTCTACCGTTATGAAAATCAGGAACAGCCAGGCCGTCACAATGGATACTATTACTTACGGAGAAAATGCCGGAACGCTGCTGAATGTCAGTGGGGTAAAAACCCGCGGTATCCGTCTTTTGAATACACAAAAGCCTGTCAACGGGAAACTGATCGTAACAGGAAGGCAGGTGCCTGAAAATGCTGTGCAAATTCAATGACGGAATGCTGAAAAAAAATATCCTGTATGGCCTCTTATTACTGTTTACGATGGTTCCCTTTTGCGGGGCACAGGAAATCGCCTGGTCTGAACGCATGACCAGATCAGTCATTACGCGGCAACCTGACACGCTGAAAGTCCCGCACAAGAAATACGCACAATGGAATTATGAACAGGGATTTGTACTGAAAGCCATGGAAAAAGTCTGGCAGAAAACCGGGAATAATGATTATCTGGCTTACATACAAAAGAATACAGACTATTACATCAGCGAGGAAGGAAATATCCGTACTTACAAAATGGCGGATTACAATGTGGATAATATTCCTTCCGGCAGATCCCTGCTGACCTTATACCAGCAGAATCTGCCGGAAAAAGACAAATACAAAAAAGCGGCGGATCTACTCTGGCAGCAGCTGGCAAACCAGCCCAGAACAAAGGAAGGAGGCTACTGGCATAAAAAAATATATCCCTGGCAAATGTGGCTTGACGGGCTTTTCATGGCAGAACCATTTGCTGCGGAATACAGCCTGATCTTTCAGCATCCGGAACATTTTGATGACATTGCCCGTCAGTTTGAACTCGTTGAAAAACACATGACCGATCCTGAAACAGGACTCATTTACCATGCTTATGACGAAAGCAAGTCCCAGCAGTGGGCTAACCCGGTCACCGGTTTATCACCGCATTTCTGGGGAAGGGCCATTGGCTGGTATGCCATGGCGCTGGTAGATGTGCTCGATTATTTCCCTGAAAACCATCCCGAAAGAAAAAACCTCATCATCTACCTTAACCGTCTGGCTCCTGTACTGATCCGTTATCAGGATGAAAAAAAGGGTGTATGGTATCAGATTACGGACCTGCCCACAAGGGAAGGTAACTATCCGGAAGCCTCCGCTTCCTGTATGTTTATCTATACACTGGCCAAAGGTATCAGGATGGGTTACCTGCCTGTTCAATTTATGGATTCCGTTACAAAAGGCTATGAAGGTATATTGCATGAATTTATACAACACGAGGCCGACGGGACGATCAGTCTGAACAATACAGTCAGTGTAGGCGGTCTCGGTGGCAATCCTTACCGCGACGGCAGCTATGCCTATTACCTCAGCGAGCCGGTTCTTAAGAATGACCTCAAAGGCATAGGAGCTTTCATTTTTGCCAGTCTTGAGATGGAAATACTGAAAGAGCGTAAATAGCCCGGCAGCGGACTGCATACAGTACCTGCCGGAATAAAATAAATGATGAGTTATTAATTATGATAATTCAGGGAATCCGTCCGGTTAAATCGTCTTTTGATTGTATAGTTAAAAATCCCGAATATACCCTTTTATCATTATGGAAAACAAAATGACCAATTACCGTTGGCGCATTGTAGCATTAATGTTTTTTGCTACCACCATTAATTATCTGGACCGTCAGGTAATCGGCTTGTTAAAACCTACGCTGGAAGCAGAGTTTCACTGGACCGAAACGGATTACAGTCGCATTGTAATGGCTTTTCAGGCAGCTTATGCATTCTCTCTTCTGGCTTTCGGGGCTATTATTGACAGGATTGGCACAAAACTTGGATATACCATCTCCATCATAGTCTGGAGTGTAGCTGCCATGCTGCATGCCTTAGCCAAAAGTACGGCAGGTTTTGCGCTGATGCGCGCGCTGCTGGGATTAGGCGAGGCAGGGAACTTCCCCGTAGCTATAAAAGCCACTGCAGAATGGTTTCCCAAAAAAGAACGGGCACTGGCAACAGGGATTTTTAATTCAGGCGCTAACATAGGTGCCGTGGTAGCTCCTATCATGGTTCCCTGGATTTTAGGGGTATATGGCTGGGAAATGGCATTTATCCTGACAGGGGCCGTAGGGTTTATCTGGCTGATTTTCTGGATTATTTATTATGAAGTTCCTGCACGTCAGAAAAGAATCAACAAGGCCGAGTTTGATTATATTCACAGTGACAACGAAGAAGCCACATCAAATGAGAAGCCTGTAAAGTGGCTTGATCTTTTCAAAATCCGTCAGACCTGGGCTTTTGTTTTCGGGAAAATGCTTACCGATCCCATCTGGTGGTTTTTTCTCTTCTGGCTACCTTCCTATTTCGCCGAAACTTTCCACCTTGATCTGTCCAAACCAAGTCTGGAGCTGGTCATTGTGTATACCGCGACCACCATCGGAAGTATCGGGGGCGGGTATTTATCGGGTTACCTGATCAAAACCGGGATGCCTGTTTTCCGGGCCAGGAAAACTTCCATGTTTATTTTTGCCATTATCGTGATGCCCATCATGCTGGCACAATATACTACCAACATCTGGCAGGCGGTGCTTCTGATCAGCCTGGCAGCCGCCGCGCACCAGGCCTGGAGTGCCAATATTTTCACAACGGCATCGGATATGTTCCCTAAAAAGGCGGTCAGTTCAATAGTAGGTATCGGCGGTATGGCCGGATCTGTGGGAGGTATTCTGTTTCCTATGCTTGTGGGTTACCTGCTCGACACTTACAAAGCTGCCGGTAATATAGGCGCCGGTTATAACATCATTTTCATTGTATGCGGATTTGCCTATATGCTCGCATGGCTGGTGATGCACTTTTTCGCTCCCAGAATGGAGAAAGTAGATATATAATCCGGCAGCTTCTTATGAAATCATTTCACAGCCTGTTCGTTTTCCTGGTCTTCAGCCTGACTGCATTTTCTCAGTCTAAAGACGAACAGGCCATTCTGAGCCAGCTCGAAAAGCTGAAACAGGCAATGCTCACGGATGACCAGGCAACACTGGAAAGATTAACCTCACCTATGCTGTCGTATGGGCATTCCAATGGTTTAATTGAAGATCAGAAAGCCTTTATTGCTGCCATTATAGATAATACTGCCAATTTTACCTCGATAGAGCTGAGCGAAGTATCAGTAACCATCTCAGGTACTGTTGCTTATGTGCGCCATAAATTACATGGCGATACCCATAACAAAGGGCAACAACCGGGAAAAGTGCGGTTGGGTGTCTTCCTGGTATGGCAAAAGGATGCAAAAGGGACCTGGCTGTTACTAGGGCGGCAGGCTTTCAAACTCTGAGTACTTCAAACAGCAACACGGCTGCTCTGTAAAATCCGGAGCAGCCGTGTTGTCTTATTTTCTTCCTTGCTTACAGTCTATTATACATTACAATATACTATTCAAAACAATCACTCTGCCCAACCGCCACCCAATGCTCTGTACA
>JBEBXQ010000020.1:0-47056 GCA_040391535.1 Telluribacter sp.
ATATTATAGGAGGAGATACCGCGGCCCTTGGTATTCTTGATCCTGACAGACGAAGCACATTCGAACATTGTACTGATATAGCACTTCGCGCAGAAAAACACGGGTTTGCCAGTATTCTTCTGCCAACGGCTTATACTGTCGGCCAGGATGTGCTGACGTTTGCTGCCGGGCTTGCACCCAAAACGGAGCATATCAGTCTTCTTGCCGCTATCCGTACGGGAGAGATACACCCACCCATGCTGGCACGTGCCCTTGCTTCTCTTGATCACATGCTGAAAGGAAGATTGATTCTGAATATTATTAATTCCGATCTGCCCGGACTGAAAGAGAATCCGGCGTTGCGTTATCAGCGATGCTCTGAAGTAATTGAAATTCTGAAACAGGCATGGACACAGGACCGTATCAGTTATCAGGGGGAAATATATCAGTTTGATATGCCTGCGGATCCCGTCAGGCCCTATCAGCAGAACGGAGGGCCGTTGCTTTATTTTGGCGGAACTTCTGACGGATCCAGGGAAGTTTGTGCCAAACACTGCGATGTGTTTTTAACCTGGCCCGAGGCGGAAGAAAGTATTGCTGCGACCATCGGGGATATGACAGCCAGGGCGGCAAAGTATGGCAGAAAAATTGATTTCGGCCTACGGATTCATGTTATCGTAAGAGAAACGGAAGAAGAAGCGAGAGCCTATGCGAAAAAACTGATGTCCGGATTTGATGAGCAAAGAGGGCTGGAAATCAGGAGCAGGGGAGAAGATTCACGGTCTTTAGGAGTACTCAGACAGGATCAGCTGCGGGAAACAGCAGATGATGACGGGTATGTGGAAGATATACTGTGGACGCATATCGGAAAGGTGTTTTCTGGCTGCGGAGGTGGTCTGGTAGGTTCTCCTGAACAGATTCTGAAAAAAATCAACCGGTATATGGATCTGGGGGTCCGTGCTTTTATATTCTCAGGATTTCCTCTTGAACAGGAATCTGATTATTTCGCAAGGCTTGTGTTACCCCATTTACCTAATCAGTCGCTGTCGAGGTTGCAGGGGCGTATTCCCGAAAGTGAACCTGCCACTCCGTTAACCTATGGTGTATTACAATGAGTAAATTTCAGGAACAGGAGGAAGACAATACGCAAAAACGGGAGATTGGCCTGCTTGACGCAACATTGCTGGTGGCGGGTGGAATGATCGGGTCAGGAATCTTTATTGTAAGTGCAGATATTGTCAGAAATGTTGGTTCGGTCGGCTGGTTGATCCTGGTGTGGCTGATCGGCGGTGGGATGACCTTAATTGCGGCATTGAGCTATGGTGAACTGAGTGGCATGTATCCGAAGGCTGGCGGACAGTATGTCTATCTCCGGGAGGCCTATAACCCGCTGGTTGCGTTCTTATATGGCTGGAGCCTTTTTGCGGTTATTCAGACAGGCACTATCGCTGCTGTGGGTGTTTCATTTTCCAAATTTCTGGCTTATTTTCTTCCCTGGGCGAGCGAAGATCTCGTTTTTTTCAGCATAGGGAATTTTACGGTATCGCCTGCACAGGTGATAGGCATTGGCATTATTTTCTTTTTAACCTATGTCAATAAAAAGGGCGTAAAGGGAGGGAAGTATATTCAGACACTGTTTACTTCTACAAAAATTATCAGCATTATCGGGTTGATTATCTTTGGGTTCTGGTTTTTTCGTCAGGATGTTTGGGAACTGAACTGGTCAGCTGCTGCATGGGACCTGGGAAAAATTATGCCTGATGGTTCCGGAGTGAAAACACTGGGGCCGGCTGCTATTGGCGGAGCTATTGCTTCGGGCCTCGTAGGGGCAATCATGAGTTATGAAGCGTGGAACAATGTTACTTTTGTCGCCGGGGAAATCAAGAATCCCAGAAAGAATATCGGACTCAGCCTGTTGCTGGGAACGGGTATCGTGACACTGATTTATGTTTTACTGAATCTGATGTTCACCGCAGTTTTACCGCTGGATGAAATTGCTGCAGCAGATAAAGACCGGGTAGGGATCGCAGCTTCAGAAGTGATTTTCGGAAACAGCGGTACGGTTATTATTGCATTGCTGATACTGATCGCGACATTCGGTTGTAATAACGGATTAATTCTGGCAGGCGCCCGTGTGTATTACTCGATGGCAAAAGACGGGGTTTTCTTTAAAAAAACAGCCCGACTGAATAAGCATGCCGTACCGGAGTTTGCCTTATGGATTCAGGCGGTTGTCGCCGGAGTGTTATGCCTAAGTGGTCGTTATGGTGATTTGCTTGACATGATTACATTCGTTGCAGTTATGTATTATGTACTTACCATTGCAGGAATATTCATTCTGAGGAAGACACAACCCAACATTCCCCGACCGTACAAGGCTCCGCTATACCCGTTTTTACCTGCACTCTATATTGTACTGGGGCTGGCATTCTGCATTCTTTTAATCATTTATAAGCCACAGTTTACCTGGCCGGGTTTGTTGATTTCCCTGACAGGAATTCCGGTCTATTACTGGATGAGGCAACCGGAAAAAATAAAACCGGCCTATGATTAATATCAGGATATAGAATCCCGTAAAATGCGGAGAAAATATTTAAATTTTTTCCGCATTTTTTTATAGGTTTCCAACCAAACGGATGTTCTGTAGCTCTATATCAGAAAGTCAAAGCTATGAAAAATCTGTTATCTCTTACGTTAGTGTTTTTGCTTTTTTCCTGTGGCGAAAAGAGCATGCAACCAGTCAATGAGAAAATCATGGATCTGGCATCTGACCGCTCCGACTCTTTCAGAAGTATGGAAGGCAAAGTGACTTTGAAAGTATTGAAAATTGAAGACAGCCGCTGTCCGAGTGATGTGATTTGTATCTGGGGTGGCGTTGCAGCAGTCTCTTTTGAAGTCAAAAGTGGCGGACATACTGCTACAGGTAAAGTTTACTATCCTGAATACCCGGAAAACCTCTCGCAGGCAGAAGTGAAGCTGGGCAATCAGAAATTCAGAGTAACCTTAAAAGATGTGACGCCTTATCCCTGTCAAAGCTGTACCGGCCAACCTGAAAGTAAAGCTCAGCTGGAAGTTGAAACGATATGATCTAATGCCTACCTTCGGGTGCGTAATTTAATCTGTCGTATGCATATTCGTTTTATTTTCTTGTTGGTTATGGTTTTTGTTACTTCCTGTGGGCCCGGGTTCCGGTCGGATTCCTTACCGGATGAAATTGATCTCGTTTTGTCAAAACACTGGAAACCTGGCCAACCCGGACTCGCCGTTCTCGTATGGGAAGACGGGAAAATATTGAGTGAAAACTATATGGGTAAAACCGGACAGGAGCCTGAAACATCCATTACCGGTTCCGGCGTTTTCAGAATGGCTTCAGTTTCAAAACAGTTTACCGCCATGGCGGTGCTGTTGCTTGAAAAAGAAGGAAAGCTGATACAGGATCATAAGTTGTCAGACTATTTTCCGGAACTTCCTGCTGTATGGGCGGGAAAGATCTCATTGACACATTTACTGACACATACTTCAGGGATTACGGATTATGAAACCCTGATGGGGAACACCGGAACTGAGCAAATACAGGATGAAGATATCCCGGCTTTACTTCAATCCGAGAGCGGCACCTATTTCGAACCCGGAAGTGCATTCAGGTACAGCAATACCGCTTATTGTCTGCTTTCGCTGATTGTTGAAAAAGTGGCAGGTATTCCTTACCGGCAGTTTGTAAAACAGAAAATATTTACTCCTCTGGCCATGAACAATACCTTCATTTATGATGCTCAGCAACCACAGAAGGACAGGGTATTGGGTTTTTCCAAAGACATAGAAGGCAACGTGATCCCCGCCGACCAAAGTCAGACCAGCGCAACAAAAGGAGATGGATGTGTATATACTTCTGTGCATGATTACCTGAAATGGTATCTCGCGATCAGGGACAATACGCTGGTTGATCTCGGTAAAAAGCTTGATGAAACCGGTTTCAGGTTTAAAGGAGAAAGAACGAAAGGATATGGAGCCGGATGGTTTTTTAATGTTGAAAACAATATCCGGGAGCTGACACATACAGGGTCTACAAGCGGTTTCAGTAATGTCGTTATTCAGGTTCCTGAGAAAGATCTGTTAATCCTGATGTTTTCCAATGTGGCCGGAAATCATAACATATTTAATGAACTGGACAAGGTGATCAGAGAGCATGTAGATTATCAATGGCAGCTGAACTGGGAGGAAATGCATCATTTGACCAACTGACCGGCACTAAAAAAGCCACCCGGTAAAGGTGGCTTTTTGTATGGAATTTTGTTATCTGTTGTCCCGCAAATCTTTCCGGCTCAGATTCTCTTTCGGTGTAGCACCCAGTTCTTTCCGCCATTCTTCTTTTTGTTTCAGATCGCCTTTTTTGACAGATTTGATAAAATTAGCCCAGGCAAAAGGATTGAGGAAAGGCATGGTAGTGGCAAACCCCCTGTTTGCCATGGATTCTCTTCCGAACATATACTGATCCATGGTATGCCTGAAGTTGGTTTGGGCGTTATTGCCGACAAAAGCAGTCATTCTGTTAATATAATCAGGATCCATACTTTTGGCAATCGCATCATAATCGTCCTGGTCAGGAAGCTGTAATTCGAGGAAAGCCTTTTTAAACTCTTCTTCAGTCGAGTAGGGATAAATTACCACCGGCTCCAGCATATTAATGCTCTCGCGCATCGCCACTACCGCCGAATACGATTCTTCATTCAGCTTCTTTGGTATAATGTGATACTGCGTTTTATAACCCGTATAGCTGAATACCACGCTGTCTCCCGGAAAAACCGGAATCGCAAAATAACCGGTTTCTGAAGCCAGGGTACCTTTCCCGGCTCTTGGTATGAGAATAGTTGTATTGGGAAGTCGTTCAGCGGTGGTTCCGTCGACAACCACACCCGTAAATATGATTGCCTTGCGTTCGCCCTGTGCCGTTGCGGTTTGGGAAAAGCCCCATCCGGTCAGCAGTATTCCGATAAATGTTAATATTCGCAAGTTCATTCTTTTCAGTTTCGATCAGGTAAATTTAGGTATATCAATTCACTGGAAATGTTAAAAAGTATTAAATATTGATCTTTTTAAAGAAATTTTCAGGAAAATAACTTCAAAAAAGTAATAATAAACGGTGCTGCCAGCAGCAATCCGTCAAAGCGATCCAGAAAACCTCCGTGCCCTGGAATGCTGTTTCCGGAGTCTTTTATGGAAATGCTCCTTTTGAATAAAGATTCCACCAGATCACCATATGTACCTACTACTACAATTATCGCGCCAATGCAATACCATTCCCATGGCTGGAAAGTTGTAAAATACTTTCCAAGGAAAAAAGCAACAATAGCTGCGAATGCCGCCCCACCTATGGCCCCTTCCCACGATTTCTTAGGTGAAATACGGAGAAAAAGCTTTCGCTTGCCATATCTTGACCCGGCAAAATATCCGCCAATATCAGAAGCCCACAATAAAAATAAACTACCCAGAATTATTTCATAATTATAAAATCCTTCCCTGAGTGCCATAACTACCATTAAAGAAAACGGTAATGCTACATAAATAATGCCCAGAAATGTAAAAGCAATATTCATAAAAGGCTTCAGGTCGTTTCGTTTATAAAGTTTGATGAAATAAATCATCGTTAACAGCGGACATATAATAAAGTAATTTTCCGCCGAAATAATATTCTTTTCAATCAGATAGGTAAGGATGATCAGCAATACTCCGCAGATGGTTCCATAACTTGTTAAAGGCTGATTACCGTCCAACCCTAATAATTTGTAAAACTCAAGCTGTGTCATCGCACCAATGGTACAGATCAGCAGCATAAAGGTAAAATCACTGTATAAAATGGCACTCAAAATAATAGAAACTCCTATCAGAGCGGTAATTACTCTTTGCTGGAGGTTATTGAGGCTTTCAAATCTACGCCTCCTCATTCTTTAAAATCGTTTTAGCCGCTTCTGATACTTCTTTAGGAACATATACTTCACAATAACCCAGCACGAAACTGCTCGTCTGCTTATTGAGAACCACTGCCTGAATATCGTTTCTTTCAAGTAAATCCTTTACCTGTTCAGCTCGTATAACCTGATTGGTTTCAAATACCTTATCCCAGTTTTCTAACATAATGATGATGTGTTTAACAGACTAAAGGTTGCATAATTAGTCCCTGATGTTTTTAAAATTTTTCTGTTCAATGGGTTCCGTCTTTAAATTACGGCCTCCACGTAGTGTATAAATCAATATACCGGTTACGATCACAGATAACACGCACATGCTCCATGACGCCGCTTCCATTTCATTGACATTTTCTTTTATATATCCTGTGTTATAGAGGTAATACAGACTCACTGTAAACGCATTGTTAACAAAATGCGCAAGTATTGCGAATGAAATATTACCTGTCCAATAGTAAATATAACCAAATAAAGCACCTAACAAAACTCTGGGTAAAAAACCATAGAACTGAAAATGAATAGTACTGAAAATAATAGCTGCTATCCATATCGCAAGATGCGGGTTGGTCCATGTACGCATAAATATCCGCTGAATGATTCCACGGAAAAGAATTTCCTCACCCACAGCAGCTACTATGGCAATCACAAACAAGGCTACTATCAGATGAGGTACATCGGTGAAACTAACCAGAAATTCGGTTAGCTTTCCAAGCCGCAGCTCTTGCTGAAGCATCCAGGATTCAAGCCCCGATAAGAACTCAGGGAGTTTCATGTTTTTATTCCATTCGATAATCCTGCTGTTAAGTGGTATAACACTCAATGCAAGGAGTGCCGATATGATCCACGCAGATGGAGCCGGTGCAGTGCGGAAAGTAAACCAGCTAATATTTTTTCTCAGGATCCATCTTACAAACACCAATGCCGGAATCAGATAGGTACTGATATGGGTCAGCCCTTGCAGCAGCATCAGTAGCCCCCAGCCGTCAGGCACCTGCTCAGGTGTGATAAACAGCAACCGGAGAGACTCAACAGGGGAATCTGTGGTCTTTGATAAGATAAAAAAAGCAATTGCCGAGGAAATCAGATTTCCAGCGACCATGCCAATCATAATAAAACCGGTAAGCACCAGGAAACTTCTCCAGGCTGAGGCAGCAACGTGCGTTGTTGATTGGTAGGGCATTTGTAACATAATTCCTGTAAATTTACAGTTTAATTTCAATAATTATCAAATAAGAAGCAGTATGTATGTGGCGTTTTCAGGGTTTATTGCTGAATTTCAGTTGCATGTAGAATTTGAATAATGGTCAGAATCGGAACAATAGAACTAGGAGAATTCCCTCTTTTGCTGGCACCAATGGAAGATGTCAGCGATCCGCCTTTCCGTGCTGTATGCAAAGAAAACGGCGCGGATTTAATGTATACCGAATTCATTTCTTCGGAAGGGTTGATCAGGGATGCGGCTAAAAGTGTACAGAAACTGGATATTTTTGAATATGAAAGGCCTATCGGTATTCAGCTTTTCGGCAGTGACATTGAAACCATGCGTGCCTGTGCAGAAATAGCAGCCAAAGCGGGCCCGGACCTGATTGACATTAACTACGGATGTCCGGTGAAAAATGTAGCCTGTAAAGGAGCCGGTGCTGCTTTATTACAGGATATCCCTAAAATGGTGGCCATGACAAAAGCCGTTGTGGATGCCACCAGCTTACCTGTAACGGTGAAAACCCGGCTTGGGTGGGACGAATCAACCAAAAATATAGAAGAAGTAGCAGAGCGGCTGCAGGATATAGGTATCCAGGCATTGACAGTTCATGGACGCACGCGTGTGCAGATGTATAAGGGAGAAGCCGACTGGCGCCTGATTGCCCGTGTGAAGGAAAATCCGCGTATCAGAATACCGGTTTTCGGTAATGGTGATATTGATACGCCTGAAAAAGCCCTTGAATACCGCAACAGGTATGGCGTGGACGGGATTATGATTGGCAGAGCTTCGATAGGCAATCCGTGGATTTTTAATGAAATAAAGCATTTTCTGGAGACTGGTGAAAAATTGGTACCTCCGTCAATTGAGCAACGGGTTTCTGCATGCCGCAGACATCTTTTGTTTTCGATTCAGTGGAAAGGCCCTGTAGTAGGGATCTTTGAAATGAGGCGGCACTATACTAATTATTTTAAGGGGCTGAATAATTTTAAACCATACCGGATGAGAATGGTGGAGAGTCAGTCGGTCGATGAAATCAATGGAATTCTGTCTGAAATTTCAGATATATACCGGCATAGTACACCTGAACTTGCAATTTAACCGGGGTAATAAGGAAGTCTCAGGATCATTTAAACGAGCTGTTACCGGTAGATGATGTAGCCATATCTCAAACAAGATTTTATAATTTGTTGTAAAATATTGAAATGTAGGCTTATTTTTGCGGCAGCAAATTTATCTACATTCATCATGCCGAATTCCAAATACAAAAGGATCTTATTAAAATTGAGTGGTGAAGCCTTGAATGGCGGCGACAAAGCACAGGTTATTGATTTTAACATCCTGGATCAATATGCAGTTGAAATCAAAAAAATAGTAGATATAGGTATTGAAGTCGCGATAGTGATTGGAGGCGGCAATATTTTCAGAGGCGCTTCTGTGGAAAAATCGGGTATTGACCGTGTTCAGGGGGATCATATGGGTATGCTGGCTACGGTAATTAACGGGATGGCTATCCAGAGTGCGCTTGAAAAGCATGGAATATTCACCAGACTGATGTCTGCCATTAATATGGAACAGGTTTGTGAGCCGCTGATCAGAAGAAGAGCCATGCGTCATCTTGAAAAAGGACGTGTCGTTATTTTCGGAGCAGGTACCGGTAACCCTTATTTTACAACCGATACTACTGCCAGTCTGAGAGCTATTGAAATTGAAGCGGATATTGTGCTGAAAGGAACCCGTGTGGATGGTATTTATACGGCTGATCCGGAGAAAGATGCAACTGCAGAAAAGTACCAGCATCTGACTTTTGATGAAGCATTGGCAAAAAATCTTAAAATCATGGATCTGACAGCCTTTACGCTATGTAAAGAGAATAATCTGCCGATACTTGTTTTTGATATGAATAAAGAAGGAAACCTGCTTGACCTGGTTAACGGGGCAGATGTAGGGACATTAGTAAGTAATTAACAGCAACTATACTGAGTAAATCATGGAAGATATAGAATTATATATCGAAGACGCAAAAGAGACCATGGAAGGTGCCATTAAGCACCTGAATATTGAATTGGCGAAGATCAGGGCCGGAAAGGCTTCTCCTCAGATGCTGGACGGTATTCAGATTGAATATTACGGGAGCATGTCACCTTTGAGTAATGTGGCTTCAGTAAATACACCTGATGCCCGTACCATTGCCATTAAACCCTTTGAGAAGAAAATTATCAATGACATTGAGAAGGCCATCCGGAACAGCAATCTCGGATTTTCACCTTCCAATGACGGTGATCTGATCCGTATTTCCGTTCCTCCTCTTACTGAAGAAAGAAGGAAGGATCTGGTAAAACGTGCTAAAACTGAGGTTGAAACCGCCAAAGTAAATGTCCGTAACATACGTCAGGATGCCAACAACTCCATTCGTAAACTGGCTAAAGAAGGAGTGTCTGAAGATGAGGTAAAAAGAGGTGAAGAAAAAGTGCAGAAAGTAACGGACAGTTTTATCGCTAAAATAGAACAGATACTCGCGGCTAAAGAAAAAGATATTCTGGAAATCTGATCTTTTATATTGTTATTGACCAAAGGCCGGTTTCCTGAAGATTCCGGCTTTTGTTATTTTTCAAACAACTCTTCCAATACTTTTTTTGCCACTTTTCTGGCTGAGGCAGGGTTTTGTCCGGTAATGAGCCTTTCATCCATTTCAATATATTCTACAAATGGTAACAACGCTTTGGTATAATGGGCACCCTGCTCTTTGAGCTTTTCCTCAAGATAAAAAGGTAATTCTTTGGTTAAATTGTGTAAGCGGTCTTCCATGGCAGAAGAGGCTGTCAGATACTTATCTCTGATGAGCAATTCTCCATCCGATAACGCAAGATCAAGCAGAGCGGCAACGCCGTGACCCACGGCACTGACCGTTCCGTTACGTTCATATATTTTTTGAGTGACTGTCTGGATGGCCGGGTGGCCCGGAAAGTCAAATAAAGCTCCGTATCCGCCACAAAAATAGATCAGACGATAGGGGAAAGGATCTGTTTCTGTCAGAGAGCCCGAATGCCGGAGTTTCATTCTGAACTCCGCATTTTCATAATAACTATTCAGCAAAGGGTCTTTCAGGTCGATGCTTCGCTCATCAACAGGGATTTCTCCGCCGGCCGGACTGACAATGTCTGCGATAATACGTTTTTTTTGTATCTCGTCATAAAAATTGACCAGATCAGGAAACCAGATACCGGTTTGTTCCTGATTGATCGGATCTGTTGCCAGATTTGTACAAACGATCAGTGCCTGCATAGTATGAGTTCTGGATGAAGAAAATGCCCGGATGGGTGTTGAGGAGCCCGCCGGACAGATCAGTTTGGAATAACACTCATTGCAATTTTAACTTAAAATTGCTTAATAAAGTGTATGATATAAGATAAATTATGGATTAAAAATGAATTTGACCGGAACAACGTATTTACATTTGTTTATATTGGGCCTGATCAGACTGTTTCTGATTTTTTCATATTGAATTTTTAACAGGAAAAAAGTGCATAATAATTATTATTTTCTGAGGCAACTGGCTCCGGTACTTGATAAAAAACTGGTTGGAAAGTATCTCATTGAAGCATTCAGCCAGGAAAAGGATGAACTTATTCTGGTGCTGGATGATCACACCGGTGATGATTTTCTGGATCCTTTTTTTATCAGAATGTCCATGAGGCCTGAATTTGCCTGTTTGTTTTTTCCTGACAGATTTGAGCGTGCGCGTAAAAATTCAGTGAATTTATTTCCGGATGCTGTAGGGAAACGCGTTAAGAAAGTCTTTGTTTTTGAGAATGAGCGGGCGCTGGGCTTTGCATTTGAAAATGATTGTACTTTTGTTTTTAAACCGTTCGGCAACCGCTCCAACGGCTTGTTATTCGACAGGAACGGCCACATAAAGGATATTTTTCAGAGACGTCTGAAATCAGATTATGATTTGCTGCTGGATCAGCTTTCAAGACCTATCCGGCAGGATTACGAAGCTTTTGAACAGGCAGGGTTTCAATGGGAGCCGCTTTTCCCGACTTTTGGGAAAATTGTGAAAAAATATCTGAAAGAGCAGTTGGAAGGTATAACTGAGCCCGGCACTATATGGGCACAAGTCGAGGATGTGCTTCATCAGCTGAATGCAGGGGAATTTTACCTGTCGGTTCAGGATTACGAGCTCTGTCTGAGCCTGATCAGGCTGGAGGCATCAGATAAGAAACTGACGGACCCTATCGAAGCTCTTAATGCTTTTTATACAGGTATTTCCAGGGTCAGCTATCTGGAGAAAGAAAAGGCAGAGGCCATCAGGTTTATCCGGAAAACAATGGACAAGACACAAAATTACCTTTCTCATAGCTACAACCGTCTTGAATTACTTTTGAACGGATCGAGAAATGAGGAAATCGGAAATATCATCATGGCTAACCTGCACCAGATTCAGGAACATGCCACCGAAGCAACGCTTTTTGATTTTTACCGTGATCAGGAGATTGTGATTAAGCTGAAAAAGGGAGTTACACCGCAAAAAGTGGCGGAATCTTATTACAGGAAAGGAAAGAATGAGCAGATTGAAATCAGTACACTGGAGCAGAATATAGTAAGAAGGGAAGAAGAACTCAAAGCTTGTGCGGCACACCAGGAAGCAGTGGAGAAGATGGAAAGAGTGAAGGACCTCAGAGATTACCTCAGACAAAACGGGTTGTCAGGGCAGTCAAAAACACCTGACCCTGTTGACTTGTTTACTACTTTTGAGATCAACGGTTTCACCGTGCTGGTCGGGAAAAATGCAAAAAACAATGATTTGCTGACGAAGCAATATGCCCGGAAGGATGATTTGTGGTTACACGCGCGTGATGTCAGCGGATCTCATGTGGTGATCCGGCACCAGGCAGGAAAGAAAATACCAGCAGGTGTTATTGAAAAAGCTGCTGAAATGGCGGCGTGGTATTCCAAACGGAGAACTGATTCCTTGTGTCCGGTCATCGTAACACCGAAGAAATATGTAAGAAAGGCTAAAGGGTTACCCGAAGGATCTGTACTTATTGAGAGAGAGGAGGTGATTATGGTAAAGCCTTCACCTCCTGCCCGTCAGACGGATATAACTGCTCAGGAAGGATAGCTAACCTTCCTGGCGTAGAATTTCGAGTGGTGATCTGTTCAGGATGCTTCTTGTATTGACAACTCCGATCAGCACTGTAAGCGCGGGGATAATAACCAGTAATAAAATCAGTGGTACAAAATCGGGTTGAAATGCTGTTTTAAAACTGAATGTAATAATCGCCCAGCCGGCACCTAAAGCCAGCAGGATACCTACCAGAGCGGCGATCAGCCCTAAAAACAGATATTCAACCATGGTAATAAACAGTACCTGACGCCGGGTGGCACCAAGTGTCCTTAAAAGAACGCTTTCTTTGATCCGCTGGTATTTGCTGATCAGAACGGAAGAGATCAGTACAATAAATCCGGTCAGAATACTGAAGCCTGCCATAAAACGAATAGCGGTTCCTACTTTCTCCGTAATCGTTGAGACTACATTCATCACCAGCCCGAGGTCTACTATAGAAATATTCGGAAAAGCCTTTACCACTTTTTGCTGAAAAGCCGCAGATTGAGCTTCGGACTCAACTTTGGTAAGTATAACATGAAATTTAGGAGCATTTTCGAGCAGACCATTCGGAAAAATAACAACGAAATTGGTTTGCATGCTTCCCCAGTTAACTTCTCTCAGACTGGCAACGACCGTTTCCATTTTTCGCCCCTGTACATTGAAAACCAATGTGTCTCCCAGTTTCCATTCATTTCTCTCAGCAAAACCCTTTTCCACAGATACCGGAGGGAGCCCGTTACCGGTCTGATAATTCCCGACCCATTTTCCGTCAGTAATTTTTTCAGCATCACTTAACGAATCCCGGTAAGTAACACGGTATTCTCTGCTGAACATATTGCGTATCCTTCTCTGCGATGTGCTGTCGGTCAGCAGGCTTTGAAAAGTAAGCTGATTATGTTGTTCAAGCCTGATATTGATGATAGGTACAGTTTGGATAACCGGCATACTCTCCAGAACGGCAAGTTGTTGTAAAGAATCAAGCTGTGGTGTTTGTATGTCAAATAATACCATATTGGGGCGGTCTCCCGCAGTGCTCAGGCTGATGCTGTTCAGGAGTTGGGTTCTTACAGTGATGAGCAATCCCAGCAAAGTAGTGGACAAGCCTATGGCGATGATCAGAATGACGGTCTGGTTCTGTGGTCTGTAAAGGTTTGCCAGTCCTTGCCTGGTCAGGTATTGCCAGTGAAAAGGAAAGTATCTTTTTATCAGCCGCATCAGAAGGGTTGCTACGGCCCACAATACTACGAATATGACAATGACAGCCGCAGTAAAAGCGAGTGCTGTTATCCCGTTTTTCAGTTGCAGCCAGGCATAAAAGAAAATAAACAGAGAAATTAATCCGTAAACCAGTAGCGTGATTAATCTGCCTGATTGATGATCAGGTGGCGAGAAAGAATGGGAGATGACATGCAGAGGTGCGATTTTCCGGATAGAAAGCAGGGGTAAAAGACCGAATAACACAGCCACTACAGTACCGGTTAACAATCCGTTGATGACAGCCAGATAGGAAAGGCTGGTTGTAATGGTAACAGGCACCAGATCTTTGAGAATAACCGGCAACAGTTGCTGCAGCGCCATAGCGGTAATGACACCGATAGCCGAACCAATGAATCCTATTCCGGCAATTTGTATCAGATAAATCAGGAATGCCTGATTTCCAGTTGCACCCAGACAACGCAGTACGGCAATAGAAGTAAATTTTTCCTTAATATACAATTGTACAGAACTGGCTACTCCTATACATCCCAGCAGTAAAGCGACAAAACCAACCAGTGACATAAAGCGGGTAAGGTCATCAAAAAAACGGCCTGTGTCTTTTTTCTGGGTTTCAACCGTTCTGAGCCTCATACTTGCCGCTTCCATTACAGGTTCAATTTTTTCTGTAACAGAGGTTGTTTGCTCCTGTGTTTCAAACTGAAAGTAATAATGATAATTAATCCGGCTGCCTTTTTGCTGTAAGCCAGTTGCTTCAAAATATTCCTTTCCTATATACACTACCGGTGCCACAGAGGCTGTGATGCCCGACTGACCCGGGGCACCTGTTAATTTCCCTGCGATTTTAAAAGTAAGTTCACCGACTTTTACAGAATCTCCGGGTTGGGCATCATACTGAATCAGCAGTGTCTGATCAACCAGTGCCAGCCGGTCACCGCTTCTGAATTCCCTTGCAGCATCTACCGGAATCGTCTCCAGTTGTCCGTAAAACGGAAAGTCTCCTTCGAGAGCACGAACCTGCACCAGCCGGGTTCCGCTGTTCTTAGGGAAAAGCACCATGGAGGCACATGAAAGCTCACTGGCTTTTTTCCCGGGCAGAGAATCAATTAACTGAAGAACAGAAGCCTCAGGCTCTCTTCCGTTTGAAATTTCAAGATCTGCTCCCAGAAGTGCAGCGGCCTGTTCGTTGATATTGGTTCCGATATTGTCATTCAGGGAGTTAATAGCAACCAGTCCGCTGATACCCAATACAATAGAAACAGTAAAAAGGGTGAGACGGCCAAGATTACGACGACAATCCCGCCATGCCATGCGGGCGGCCCATTGCCAGATATAGCCTGTATTATTCATGGTGATGAACCGGTAAATCTGAAGTAATCTGTCCACCTTTGATCTGAATAATGCGCTGGCATCTTCGGGCCAGATCCAGATCATGCGTGACCATGACCAGTGTAGTGCCCGATTCTTTATTTAATTCAAATAACAGGTTAACGATTTTTTCACTTGTTTCCGCATCAAGGTTGCCGGTAGGTTCATCAGCAAACAAAATGGAAGGTTTATTGGCAAAAGCCCTGGCAATCGACACTCTTTGCTGCTCACCTCCGCTCAGTTGTACCGGATAATGGTCAAGCCGGTCTTTTAATCCCACTTTTTCCAATAAATCAACGGCCGTATTCCTGGCGTTTTTTTGTCTGTTAAGTTCCAGAGGAACCATCACGTTTTCGAGTGCAGTGAGGGTAGGGATTAACTGGAAATTCTGAAATATAAACCCGGTATTCGCATTTCTGAGCTGAGCAAGCTGGTCCTCGGATTGTGTTTTAAGGTCAGTACCGTTAAGAATAATTTTTCCTGAAGTCACCTGATCAAGCCCTGCACATAAACCCAATAAGGTTGTTTTACCGCTTCCGGAGGGTCCCACGATTGCATTTGCTGTTCCCGGTTCTATTTTTAAGTTAATATCTTTCAGAATATGAAGTACCCTTTCGCTTGTAGTAAAAATTTTCTCTACAGCCTCTAATTTAAGTATATAAGTCATTATGATGAGGAATTTCCGACTATGATAATTTTAGTTGTGTTTATTATTTATTGATAAAGCTAGTTATTTACGAGAAGTTTTTTTTGATTTACACTATTAGATTATTTTACAGTGAACTTTTGTTGTAAAATAAATTCAACAATATTTATAGTACATATTTAAAAGATGCTTTTAATTTAATACGGCGATGATGAGGATCAACAGAATAATAATTTGCTTTACTGCCGGTTATTTGCTGGCTTGCGGAGGCGGAAAATCCGATCAGCAGGCCGTTCAGGAAACTGAGCAAAAAACAGAACATCATAAAGATATAACAAAAGCCAGAAAAAGGATATTATTTTTTGGCAACAGTCTTACGGCAGGTTATGGAATCGATCTCTCAGAGGCATTTAGTACACTTATTCAGCAAAAAGTTGATTCAGCCGGCCTTGCATACGAATGCTATAATGCAGGTGTAAGCGGGGAAACGACCGCTTCGGGCAACTCAAGGATTGACTGGCTCCTGGAAGATCCGGTCGATGTATTTATACTCGAACTGGGCGGCAATGACGGATTAAGAGGAATTCCGGTGGAAGAAACAAGAAAAAACCTGAAATCAATCATTGATAAAGTTGCAGCCCGGTACCCCGAAGCAATCATTGTCCTGGCAGGTATGCAGATCCCCCCGAATATGGGGCCGGAATACAGCCGTCAGTTCAGCTCTGTTTATTCAGATCTGGCTGCTTCGGATAAACGTATCCATCTTATCCCTTTTATTCTTGAGGGAGTAGGTGGAGTTCCTGAGCTTAATCTGCCGGATGGTATCCACCCGACTCCGGAAGGACATGTAATCGTTGCCAATACGATCTGGGAAAACATCAGAGAATTGCTTTAAATAATACACACTTTCTTAAAGGATTGATACGCATTCTATATTAACCAGTACAAAATTCCACTAGTATGAATCGAAAACTACTCTACACTGGCATTCTGGTTGCCATGACAGGATTGGTGATTCTTGTGACAAAATCTCGCATAGAAGCTCTGGGAACACCGTTCAATGCATTCAAAGCAGCTCAGCTGAGCATTACTGAGCATGAGGTATTTCAGCAGGCTGAAACTGACACGATTCCGGTAAGTGCCGTCAGAGACGATGGCATAACCAGAGGTCCGAGGCCTCCTGTGGATTTCCTTTCTATTCCTGATTCTCTTCTGGAAAAAGGACATTTGCTGGTAAAATTCCATGAAGCTGCCGAACCCTTTTTGGATGCGGTAAAGCCGGGTAACCTGCTTACAGGCATTCGCGACTTTGATGCATTGAATAAAAAATGGGGTGTGAAGGCCATTATATGTGATTATGATACCATTCTCTACAAAAAGGAATTTGCGGCAAGACACCGTAAATGGGGATTGCATCTGTGGTATCAGATCGATTTCCCTGAAGGGACAGACATTAAGCAAGCCATGCTGGCATACAGGGAATTAAGTCAGTGGATAGACATCGCTGAACCTGAAATTAAAATTGCCGGAAATTATATTATACCTGCAGAAACAGGCGCTGTGGTTACAGAACCGGTCTCATTTAATGATCCGATGTATAGCAGTCAATGGAATTATCATAATATCGGGCAATCCGGAGGCCAGCAGGACGCCGATATTGATCTGCCGGAAGCATGGGCTTACGAAACCGGCAAAAAGAACGTGATTGTTGCCATTCTTGACTCAGGGGTTGACACCACTCATACAGATCTGCGCGCTAACATGTGGGTAGGGCAAAATGGTGAAAAGTTCGGATATAATTTTTACAGCACTACACCGGTGATTAACGCAGGAAACCATGGTACGCATGTGGCAGGAATTATTGGTGCGGTAAATGATAACAATGACCGTATCAGTGGTATTGCCGGTGGAAATGGATCTGAAGGGTCAGGTGTAATGCTGATGAGCTGCCAGGTCAGTAATCCCAATGGTTCCAGTTTCTCTTCAAGAGCCATAAAAAGGGCTTTTATATGGAGTGCTGACCGTGGTGCTGCCATTGCTCAGAACAGCTGGGGAACGTTACCTCCCAACACGTATAATACAGAGGCGATGGAAGGAATTGATTATTTTATTGAGAACGGAGGTGGAAATGTACTGGATAAAGGGATTGTTATTTTTTCTGCAGGTAATTCAAACCTGAACGCGAAAATTTTTCCGGCAGCTTATGAGCGTGTTACTGCAGTTGCGGCGACGAGCCATACCGACGCACGGGCAAGTTATTCTTCGTATGGCTCATGGGTTGATATTTCCGCACCTGGTGGTGAAGGATCTGCGTCGGGGAGAATCCTGAGTACTTATCCGATGGCTGTCAATAACGGCACCGGTTATTTAAACGGAACAAGTATGGCCAGTCCGCATGTGAGTGGTGTGGCAGCTTTGATTGTAAGCAGGGCACAGGGTAAGCTGAGCAGTGATGATGTCAGGTCTGTACTGCTGCATGAATCAGATAATCATTATTCCCAGAATCCTTCCTTTACGGGCCTGTTGGGTAAAGGAAGGCTGAATGCACATAATGCGCTGGTCAGAACTGAAGCCATCATGCAGATGCCGGAAATCAGCGGCATTGAAAATTTTTCAGCGCAGTTTCTTAGCTGTAACAGTGTGCAGCTAAGCTGGTCTAATCCTGAAGGTGCTCAGGTGGTGATTGCGAAAAGTACCGAATACAAAGGGTTGATCGGATATCCTGCTCAGGCCTATGCGGCTGGCGATCCGGTTGCCGGCGGAGGAGAGGTGATTTATGTAGGGAACGGTACGGGTTTCAGTTTTGATGTTACTGAATTCTTCAGTTATGTGGGTTTTAAGATATGGCGGTATCAGAACGGTCAGTACAGTAAAGGTTCATTTGCGTTGGTAAGTGAAGTATATCCGTGCAGCCCGGCGGTTTTATATGTAAAGCAAGGCGGTTCTGGCGATGGTTCTTCCTGGACCTCTGCAAGTGGTGATTTACAGAAGATGATTGACATTGCCGCTCCGGGAAGTGCGGTATATGTGGCAAAAGGAACTTATAAACCTGCTTATATAGGTGGAGATATCGATCATCCCGCAGTGGCTGACCGGAATAATTTCTTTTTGCTGAGTAAAAGAGTACGGCTTCTGGGAGGTTTTCCGGACAACAATAATAATGCAGGACTGAATGACCGGAATCCTGAAGCGTATCCGACGATACTCAGTGGCGATTTTAATGGTAATGATGATGTGAATATTCCGTCTACATTTGCTGAAAACAGCTATCATGTATTGGCTACAGTGGATACAAGGGAACCGGCTGCTATCAGTCTGATCGATGGATTTACCATAAGCGGCGGAAACGCGAACGGTACTGGCGGAATTTCGGTAAGGGGAATCCCGATTACCAACAACCTGGGAGGAGGGTGGTTCAATGCTGGCGGGGTATTTAACGTTGCCAATCTCAAAATCCTGAATAATACAGCAGGAAACGGCGGTGGATGGTATAATCTGAGCGGCAGTTGCTATTTGACAAATGTTGAGATAAAGGACAATAAAGCAGTGAACGGGGGCGGATGGTATAACGTAGCGAGTAACCCCGTTTTGTATAAATGTGTTATTGAAGGGAATACTGCTACCGGCGGGGCAGGAGAAGGTGGCGGATGGTATAATTATAATGATTCTCCGTCTGTTTTCAATAGTAAGGTTATTAATAACTCCGGAATAAGAGGAGGAGGAATTTATTGCCGGACGGGCTATCCTTTGGTTTTTGGTTCATTGCTGGCAGGCAATAACGCAACTGTTGAGGGAGGCGCGTTATATCAGTACAGTGGTATTTTAACTTTTCAGAATCTTACCATTGCTGACAACAGTGCGGCTCAGAACGGAGGTGGAATCTATAGCCGGGGAATTGCAAACAGCCTTACCATCAATAACTCTTTGATTTGGGGTAATGAGGCCGTTACCGGCGCACAGATTCATCTCACAAATACTAATATTATGGTTTTGAATTACGGAATTGTGCAGGACCGGACACCTGATCCTGTAAATTTTGTATTTAACTTAAATCCTGAATTTGTAAGTCCCGATACGCAGAACTATCGTCTCAGTGCCTGTTCACCTGCCGTTAACAAGGGAAATAATATTCTCATAGCCGGTTTGAATAATGCGCTGGATCTTGACGCACTGCCCCGGTTTTTCAATAGCCAGGTTGACCTGGGCGCTTATGAGTTTCAGCAGATTCCTGAACCATCGTCTTTATCAGGCAATGAAATTTCTGTGCAATTACCTGTCTTTAACGGATCAACCGTGCTTAACGACGGTTGTGATTTTATTGCGGGTATAGCAGGCGTAAGTGCGTCAGACGGGAACCTGTTTGCAGCCAGTGCAAAACTTGAAAATGCTAACCTTATAAATCATAACGGATGGCATTTTGTTAAAAGATATTTTGAAATTGAACCATCCCTGAACGCCGGTTCGCTCTATGCCCGGGTTACACTCTATTTTAAGAAAGAAGAGTTTGATCTCTATAACCAGCATTATGGAAATGAAAAAGGGTTATCGTTACCTCAGCATCTTAAAGTTGTACAGTTTCATGGTACACCGGTAGAGGGCAGTGCGTTTACCTATTCAGGGAATGAAGAGATCATAACACCTAACATCAACGATATTGTACTTGATGAAGTGAGTGGTATCTGGAAAGTGACTTTTAATGTCAATGGTTTCAGTGGTTTCTTTGTCACCGGTCAGAGTGCCCCGGAATCACTCCCGGTAACACTGGTTAATTTCAATGGTAAAAAACGGGATGATCATACTGTTGATTTAAACTGGCAAACGACAGATGAACATAATTTTAAACTATTTGAACTGGAACGAAGCGCCATCACACTTCAGGAGTTTAGAACCATCGGAGAAATATCTGCAAGAGAAGGGAATGGTTTGAAAAGTTACTCTTTTCAGGATATGATGCCTTATTTAATTGGATTTTCAAACCCTCCGGTTCTTTATTACCGGCTTAAAATGATTGATCATGACGGTACTTACGCCTATTCAAAATGGATTTCAGTAGAGACTGACCCGCAGGGTGACAATGATTTGCTGGTACTTTATCCCAATCCATCCGCAGACTATATCAATATCAGATCCAACCGGTCTGTCCTTTCATTTGTTGTTGAAATATTTGACTCAGCCGGAAACAAAATGGGATATTTCCCGGATGGGAAATATGATACCATTCAGCTGAATCATCTTCCCGCCGGTCAGTACCTGATAAAATTTTCAGGAAACGGCTGGCAGGAAACCAGGAAAATTGTCAAAAAATAAGCATTCTCCATATTTGGGCCTTCATTCCCCGTTCATAATGGTCTGACGGTGCTGAAGGCCCCAGCTATGAAGTTCCGAAATTACCTTCTCTAATGTTTGTCCGTATTCGGTAAGTTCATATTCGACAGTCACCGGCTTGGTGTCTTTAACGGTTCGGGTAATGAGTTTATTTAATTCGAGTTCCCGTAATTCTTTCGAAAGCATTTTACCCGTTATCCCCTGAATTTCGCGCTGCAATTCCTTAAATCGCAATTTGCCAAACCCCAGTACGCCGATAATAGGAATTTTCCATTTTCCGCTTAGGATGTCCAATGCATCCCTTATGGCCAGTATTCTGGATGAACATTCCTTTGAGTTACGTGGCGGAAATGTTTTTGCCTGCACTGATTCATTCATTTCTATTGTCATTTACCTTGTTTTGATCAAATAGTGAATGGTATCCTTAAGGAAACCACTTTCTGAACTAAATATTGGTTACAATAATAAACTATTCTTTTCAAAAATGCATTTTTATTCGGAATCCTTACAGACCTGCATAGGATATTTATTGTATTATTTTTATAATTAAATTACATAAGAAATGAGTAATCTGTTAAAAGATCTGAACTGGCGTTATGCAACTAAAAAAATGAACGGCTTACCTGTTGCCGAAGAAAAGGTTCAGACGATCGTAGAAGCAGCCCGTCTTGCACCTACTTCTTCGGGGCTCCAGCCATTTGAAATTCTGGTCATTACCAACCCTGAAATAAAACAGCAGATCCTGCCTGTGGCTTTCAATCAGCAACAAATTGTTGATTCTTCTCATTTGCTGATATTTGCAGCATGGAGCGGAGATTTCATCCAACGGATTGAGAAAGTATTTGAACATACAAATAGAGAAAGAGGCTTACCCGCCAGTGCTACGGAAGATTATAAAAATATGCTCACCAATACCTTCCGGTCACGCTCAGACGAAGCTAATTTCAATTTTGCGGCCCGTCAGGCCTATATTGCTTTCGGAATGGCAATTGCTGCTGCAGCAGAGCAGAAAGTGGATGCAACACCTATGGAAGGGTTTGATGGTCCGGCATTGGACACATTACTGAATCTGGAAGAAAAGAAGCTGAAAGCAGTCACTTTATTGCCGTTGGGTTACAGAGAAGAAACCGGTGACTGGTTGTTAAACCTGAAGAAAGTCCGCCGTCCGGTGAATGAAATGATTCACGTGATTGCTTAAGGGTTATGTGTTGTCCGGAATAGTCTGCGCATTATTCCGGATAATTTTTTCCCATCTCAACGTATTCCCTGCTATTAAATAAGGTTTGAATTGATTTTTTTTCATTACCGCAATAGAAGGAAGGTTGTCGGAAAGAGTAATGGTAATTAGTTTTCTGACTTCATGCCGTGTACTCAGCCATTCAATAAAACCATTCACAGCTTCCGTCATATAACCCAGGTTCTGAAATTCATCAATGGTTTCATAGCCGATCTCAATTTCACCTGAAAGGGTAGGTTCGTCCTTACTGTTGATATCTCCTACAATCGTAAGATCGGCTTTGCGGATAATAATCCAGAGGGTATAGAAGTAGTACTTCTCAGGATGAGAATTTACTTTTACCAGTATTTCTTCCTCCAGTATTTCCTCCAGTTTTTCAGAAAGGACTCTGGGCTGAGGTTGAAGGCCTAATTCTTTTTCGAGCGCTAAGTTGTTGTTCAGAAATTTCCTCAGCTGACCATATCGTAAAGGCAACAGGATCAGTCGGGGTGTTTCAATCTGCAGGTTTGAAAAGTTCATTGATTCCATGTCGTGTGAGCGCAGAAAACCCAGGTTCACAAATTACCGGGAATGTACTTTCAGGCGGGTTGCTGGGCCAGAGAATACAATACCGACATACGGGTAGCTACACCGTTTTCTACCTGATTAAGTATAATTGAATGCCCGGAATCAGCGGCATCAGAAGAGAGTTCTACACCTCTGTTGATGGGACCGGGGTGCATCAGCACAATTTCCTTATTGAGTTCATCCAGCATTTTTTTGGTGATGCCGAAATAGAGCGCATACTCTCTTAGTGAAGGGAAATATTTAATTTGCTGACGTTCCAGCTGAATCCGCAGCACATTGGCTACATCACACCACTGCAGCGCTTCTCTTACGTTATGGCTGACTTTTACTCCAAGGGTACTGATATATTTCGGAATCAGCGTAGAAGGGCCGCATACCATCACTTCAGCTCCAAGTTTCTGCAGACAGAAAATATTGGATAAGGCAACACGTGAGTGTGTAATATCACCGATGATAGCTACCTTTTTCCCGGCAATCTCTCCCAGTTTTTCCTTTATTGAAAAAGCGTCCAGTAATGCCTGTGTCGGATGTTCGTGTGTTCCGTCACCCGCGTTGATCACATTGGCCTTTATATGTTTGGAGAGATAATGCGGAGCGCCCGGGCTGCTGTGCCTCATCACAATCATATCCACTTTCATGGACAGGATGTTATTGACCGTATCCAGCAACGTTTCGCCTTTTTTTACAGAACTTCCCGATGCCGAAAAGTTAATAATATCCGCTGACAGCCTTTTTTCGGCCAGTTCAAATGATAATCGCGTTCTTGTGGAGTTTTCAAAGAATACATTCGCCAGGGTTATGTCCCTCAGAGAGGGTACTTTTTTGATAGGGCGATTAATGACTTCTTTGAATTGGGCTGCTGTTTCAAGCAGTATTTGAATATCGGTTTCAGTGAGATTTTTGATGCCCAGTAGGTGTCGGACCGAAAGCTTTGTCATCGCTGTTTGTGCAAAAAGATTTGGCAAAGATAGTCAGGAGAAGGGAATCAGGAAAGAAAATTTTCAAAAGGTGGGTGAGAATTAAAAATAATTCCCACCCGGAGAGTTTACCACCAACGATAAAATAAGCCAAATGAAGCAGTAACGTGCGGTGCTCCTTTTTCAAGATATCCGTATTCAAAAGTGGCATTGTTGTAACGCACACGCACATCCGCACCAAACTTACCATCCCTCTTGAATAAAAACCTTGATCCTGCACCCACTCCGTAGCCAAACCGCAACTTCTGATACTGGTCGCCCAGGCTACCCAGGTACAGTACGTAATTGACAACATTAATCCCGAGGCTGGCCTGTACATAAGGTTGTACAATGGCATTTACACCGGACAGGTTATAATTGACAAAACCCTGAATGGGCGTCAGTGTAAGCGTCCGGGTTTGGACAGCCGAAATATCCCACTCTGCGCCGTTATATAACTGACGGGGCAGCCGTTTTTCAAAATAGGTTTTCCCTACTTCAATCCCTGCTGAAACAGGGGCATTAGGGAACAGCCATTCCAGTGCTACTGAGTAGTTTTTTAAGGAAGATTTGTCAATATAGTCATCAGACAATCCGCCCAAAGGCAAAGCACCCAGGCCACGCAGCGTAATGGAATTGTGGCGGTATCTTTCAAACGGAGACTGCAACTTATAGAGCTGCGGGTTTTCCTGAGCGAAAGCCGTAATGGTTTGTGCTATTGATAATATGAAAATTAAACTTAACAGACGTTTCATAAGATGTGAAAATTTCACTGGTTGATTTTTAAATAACCGGATTGTTCAAATATTTTATCAATCATAACCGGTATCAGTGTTTTGTCATTAATACCTTCACCGCGAATCTGCGAACGCCAGATTACGTCAACTTCTTTTTCTATCGGATTTGCATTCTTGAAATCCAGCATTTCCAGTACCCAGTACGATTCGTTAACGGTGTAATAGGAGTAGTAAGAAGGGTAACCCATACCCCAGCCACCCCAATAGCTGCCCCAGTAGGAGCCAATCGGCTGGGAAATTACATTGACATAGGCGTTATTTACCTGTGCCACATTAATACCGACATCGGGCTTCTGATCCGCAGATACATACTGATAACCCATATTCTCCATGTTCCTGACAATACGGTTGAGCAGCATTACATCTCCTTCGGTCAGCTCGGTCCCTGTTCCCTGGTTCCCGTAAATCAGGACAGAGTCTACGACGCTGAATGTTTTGTAATTCTTAAAATCGACTGTTTTATCACGATCTGTCATGTATACCTGTGTTTCTTCCAGAGACAGATCAGAGATAGGGTCATTTGCCGAACAGGAAGCAAGTGCAATAATACTTCCCGCTGCGAGCAACCAATTGAAATATCTTTTATTTTTCATTTTACTGAATGTGATTATAGCATGATAACGAAATCCTGACGGATTTGTATTCAACTGTAAATATAATTGTAATATCGTTCTGATGAATAAGAGTTCTTGTGAACTGAAATGGTTGGAAGAGTCCGGAAATAAAAGAGGCGGAGGGCAACTGCACTGTAAAATCCCTACGGGTTTTCAGACGATTGAGATTAGAGTTTACGGCTTCCAACCTTCTTTTCTGTTCTCAGGCTATGGAGAATGGTAACGGATGCTTTTGTCATTTTACTACTGGCAAGATAAGGTATGGTTTATAAGAAGCTATTATTGTTAATCCATAACAGGTTTATATAAAGGAGGTTATATTGGCTGTAGTTCTCTGCGTACTTATATCCGTAAAAGCATAGATATAAGCTAATGAGTTTTACGGAAAGCCGGAATACAATTTTCAGAGAGCGTTCCGAAATGTTCAGGAAGGGTTCCCGGGGATTTTTAACATATCATGTTAATTCGTTTTTCGCATTGATGAAACTCTGCTATCAGACCATTGGAACATGAAAATTTACATACCATGGGTGGCTTTTATTTTGCTGCGGTCTGACAGAATAAGCTATATCCTGTTTATTGGGCCGGATATACAATTTATAAAAAGCAATAAATCAGAATTTAATATTACTTTTCATTCTTTGCTTAAGGTCAGATTTAAAGATAGTCTGTAAAGGCTTGAAATAGGGGATTTACCTTCTGTACCTCACCACAAGATCAAAATTCTTATCCGATACTAACGAAGACCTATCGTAAGCAACACCGACACTAAATCCCTTAAACAGATCACTATCTAACGTGATGACACTTTTCAATTCGTTTACCCGGAGTGCATAGCCAGCCCTGATTCTGTTTAGCAGGGAAAAGGACAGGCCCGCGTCAATCAATGTACTGCGCTCGTTGGCCAGTAACACAAACGGTGTAATGGCAAACCGGCTGCCAATGTTTTGCTGGTAGCTTAGATTTACGTTAAACTCCCTATGGTTTTTCAGAAGCGTGGAGCCACCTGTTTTGCTGGAATTGGCGATGACGTTCTTAACTCCCAGGCCAGCCCTGAATTTCTTAAATTGGTAGTGAATTCCTAAATCCAGATCGGGGTTGAAACGCTTTGTACGACCATTTTCAGTATGGGGAAGCTCAAATTTATCCCAGTTGATGCTGTCTGAATTGCCAACAATCCGTCCGCCAAGGCTAAGGACAGATGATCTGCCGGTTTGCTTTTGTTTTACATAACCAATGTAAACAGCATTCCGGTTATAGAACGAATATGCGTCATTCACATAAGAGATTGTATAAAATGAATTGCTTCCGGCAATCCTTCCGGCATGGCTCAGCCATAGATTCATGGGTTTCTTCCAGATATCATCCTCATTGTCTACCGATTTGTATTTACCATATACGGTTGTCTGTGAAGACTGATTACTGTCAATAGCAACAGATGCCGGATTGTAATACTGCATATCCTGCAAATAGATGTTGGGGCGGATGGAGTTCTGGGCACCGGATACCAGTGCGTTTGTGAGTGCAATCAGGGTTAGGAGAAGTGCTCTCATTATTTCAACTGGTTAAAATCCGTTATGGTATTTGAAATAAAATTACCAAGTTCGCTAAGATGTCCTCCACCCGGATAGATATAGGTTGTTACATCACCCCCGGCAGCTGTCAGGCCGTTGTAGGCATCGACTGTGTTGTAGGAGGGGACCAGATTATCAGCATCACCATGATGCAGAAAAACCTTGCCGACGGGTTTCCAGCCCTGATGAAAAGAATTATCGGTAAGGGTTTGTTTCAGCAGGACGTCTGATCCATTCATCCAATGATTTAAGAAATAGTCACTGAATATTTCATCTGGTATTTTGGACGGGACGAGAATTGAAGCAAACTGGTCATAGACCTGATAGGTGTAGATCTGATCGGTGGGGCGGCGCAGCGCAGAGAATTTATTCAAGGAATACAATCCCCAGGAAAATATGGGCAAAGCATCGATGCTTTCTTTTCTTCTTTCCAGAAAGGTTTCGGCAAAGTGGCTGAAATGATAAGGACCGGCCAGACCAGAGGTGGCTACTACCGTAAAATCATCTGCATAATTTTGTTGTATGTATTTATGGGCAGAAAGGGCCGCCCCGGCACCTTGCGACCAGCCCGCCAAAAACAATCTGTTATCATAGTCTATGTTCTTTTGCCGGAATGCCTTTTTTACAGCCAGTAACCCGTCAATGTTGGAGATGAACATTTCGGGATAATACAGATACGGGTGATCTTTTCCCAACGTGAGGCCAAAACCAATATAATCCGGAATAAACACGGCATAACCTGCCGTAGCCCAACCCAAACCCATATTGCGCACATCATGGAAGTCGTTCCTGCCTCCATCATATAACGATGGTGTTATTTTTTCGACATTCAGCCTTACCGAGGGAAGTTCAGTGCCATGGCAGTACATCACCAAACGGGTCTTTTCTGTGTTTAGGGGCAATATTAACAGGCCACGGCTATCGATGGGTTTTCCCATGTATTCGGTCCGGTAGGTGACGACCTCATAGCTTACACCATATTGAGCAAAACTACCCGCGGGCAGGTCCGTTACCCGTTCGATAATCTCATCTTTGGTCAGCGTGCCTTTTTCTGCAGCCTCAATTAAATCGCCGCGTTTATAGTTGCCGGAAATAAGCTCATCATCTTTATCACAGGCTGTCATGAGCAGGCAGACAAACATGATCGGCAGAAGTCTGGATTGGTATTTCATTTACCTGTATTAAAATGGTCAATATGCAATGCTTACTGTAAACAGACAGCTTTAATTTCTGCCGGCACTGTTTATTTGCTCTTTTTGCAAAACAATCGTATCAGCCTTCAGGCTGCAGCGACTGACTGATTGAAGTACCTTTATCAGGTCCTGCTCTTCAGACACGGCATCACAAACCATTCCGGTTGATGTGATATCGTACTTCTTGTCCTTTAAGTAATAGCCCCTCATTGATAACATTACAACCCCATGTTGCATAAAAATACGGGAAAATGCCAACACGATACTATTTCTTTTCCAGCCGCATCACTGCTATATCACCCATAATCAGGTTAAGTGTTGTACCACTGACACTATATCCGGAAATCGTTTTCAGTGTACTGAAGAAAGCCGCTTCACCATTTCCTTCACAGGCCATTTCTGTACTGACGGGGTCGGCAAATTTAATAGTGTTGCCGTCGATCCGGAAAGTGGTACTAAAGTCATTACAGCTACTGTTACCACTGGCTTTGGAATCAGGCAGGTTAAAGGTTATTCTCGGTTTTTTGCCGGGGTACAGCCCCTCAAAGGCAATCCGGGAACCTGATATATAATTTAATTCCCAGGTGCCATTCAGTACATGGGTTTCTGTGCCTGCCTCTACTGCTTCAAACCGGGCAAGCGGAGCCATGCGGGCTTTGTTGAGTGACAGTATATTGCCACTAACGGTATAATTGTCAGCTATTAACAGAGCTTTATTGAGTCCGGTTTCGATATCCATGTGTTCACAGGCCATCATTGTAGACATACCTTGTGAGAATTTTATACGATTATTGCCCGGTAGGGTAAATGTGCCGCCTAAACCATTACAGCCAGCCATAGCAGAATAACGGTTATCAGCTGTATGCAACAGAATAAAAGGTTGCTTTCCGTTGATCTCATCTGCAACCGGACTGCCCGATAGTTCTATCAGCTTCCATTTTTTATCAGTAATAACGTCTGATGTCACTGTGTTTTGATTTATTGTTGCGGAATTTGATTGTTTGACACTGCTGCAGGCGCTCAGGGAAAGAAGAAAGCCTAAAGCCGGATAGTACAGGATTTTTTTCATAACAGATAGCTTAAAGTTCTTTGAGATAATGACAACATCATGATGATTATTGTTTGTCTATAAAAATAGAACATTTATGGTGAAATATAATTTAAAACTGTATTTGCCAAAACAGCATATGGTAATGTACACCTGGTATTTAGCAATCTGCCATTGCCTTTTTCTTTTCAGCTCAAAACTAAAAATCAGCGGCCGGAGACAGTCTGTCCCCGGCCGCTGATTTTTAGTTTGCCTTATTAAAGGCTTTTTCCTAATTTCTTACACGAGATTTGACAGATTCCAGATCCTGTTTCTTTCTGTCCAGTTCTGAAGCCATGTCTTGCTGCTTTTGCCCGTTCAGCTCAAGATCCTTTCTGAGTTTTTCAAGGTCCTTTTCTGTCTTCTGAATCTTTTTGGCAAGTTTCGATCCTTCTTTTTGCAGTTTTTTTGTTTCTTTACTGGTATCCGTAAGGTTTGTCTGCGCTAATTTTACTTCATCACGTTCAGCGGCAAAAAGAGCAAAATCTTTCAGCAGATCTTCAGCATCACGGTAATAACGGTCAGACACCCCGGCAATATAGGTTCCTTCTACCTGAAATGCTGCGAAAACCTGCGATGTTCCTTTGTTTCCGGTGATGGCACTTACAATCTGAACGGGCTGGCTGCTCATTCGCTTAATGTATGCATTGCTTACCGTTGTGTTGTTTTTATTACCTTTTACTTTCCCGAATTGCTTGAGATATTCTGACCAATATCCCGCCAGATCCTTTTCCGGAATGCTGGAATGCAGCACCAGACCAGAATATTCCTGCTTATCGACAGTGTGCCTGGCTGTTGTAACTGACTGAGCCTGAATTTCAGGAGTGATTACCGTAAAGAATGCTGCGGCCAACAGGCTCAAAAAAAATATTTTCGTTTTCATAATAATTTAGTGTTGAATCTAATGCTACAACTTTTACATGTAGCGAAATGTTCATTTTAGTGAGAAATTTTTTCTGTGATGAGGACTGTTTTTTGATTATTTGTCAATGTTGTGGCAAATAAATATTTGTTGCCACCTTCTTTTAGACGCAGTTTTTTCCTCAGGTCACTCACTGATGACGGAAAATTGCGTATGGTAAGATTAGCTTTCAGGTCTTTGTCGAGGAACGGATGAATCGCTTTTGCGTCGGGTTTTACGATTGCACTGATTCTGAAAACTCTGCCGGGAAAATCAGCCACAAGGGTATCGGAAGTATAAAGATGACTGTTCACTGAAATTTTTTTTAATCCGTATGGTTCGGCAATACTTTTCAGCGCACCGGCTTTCAGGATGGCCGGATGGGGCTCATACAGATAAGATTCAGGGTCAGAAAAACGGGGCTGAGCATCCTTTTCGGTTTTCCGGTCAAATGTAAAAGTATGTTCTGCTTGTCCGGTTTTGTTAAGAACAACCGTATGAACGGGGATTTCCTCAGGGTTATTTTCTGTATGCTTATTCAGATGATAAAGCACTTCTTTACATTCATGATCAAAACCAACCACATATACGGCGGCAATGCCTGGTAAAGTTTTAAGCGTAAGATCAATATCCAGAACCGGCGAAGTTTTAATCAGTATATCCGGCGCGATAGAAAACAGCAAAGGCAGGTGTGCCTGCAGGTCAGGAGTGCAATCACTCAGATGGAATACTTTTCCCTGCATTTCATCGCGACGTGCCGGATCAGCGTAAATCCAGTCGGCACGAACAGGGTTACTTTCAAGACTCCTGATCGCATCGCCATGGAAACACCGGATATGATTCAGGCCCAGTACACCGAAATTATATTCTGCCAGTGTAGAAAGCTCTTCCTGTTGCTCAAAATAAAATGTCCTGGCGAAGTTTGCTGAAAGATAGGAAGTGTCGATCCCCATTCCGCCGGTGATATCGATCAGCAGCTCTCCCGCTATGAGTTGTTTTTTAAAGCGCGCTGTTGCTTCAGACGAGCATTGTTCAAGTGATAATGTAGGGGGGAAAAGGATGGACGGATTTTCATACCATTCGGGTAGCTTGGCCTTGATTTTTTTTCTGGCCTGTATCTGATGAATCAGGAATTTGCTTTTCGCATTACGGGGCAGCCTGAAAGCGAGCTGATCCGTAGGCAGATGAAGGTGATCCATGATGAAATCCCTGTCTTCTTCAGACAGGGTATACTCAGGATGTGCGTTGTGAATTGTCATTTTTACAGGCGAATGTGCAGCAAAGTTAACACGTCCGGTTATATTTTAATCCAACTGCTTTTTGAGTCTGGCAATGCTGTATTTCCCGGCCGGCTTCAGGGAAAAATCAAAAATGCCCCCATTACTGTAATTTTTTAAGATTATTTTTAGAATTAATAAAGTAAATAATTTACTAAAACTGATTTATAAAGATTGAACAGGAATGAAAGGTTCATTCAAAATAGTATAATTATTTATGTCAGAAGAAAAAAAATCCGGTATCTGGACTGTAATCACCTCGTCCTCAGTAGGAACTTTAATTGAGTGGTATGATTTTTACATTTTTGGGAGTCTGGCTACGATATTGTCAGTCCAGTTTTTTCCTCAGGATAACCCCACTATCGCATTTCTTAACACCCTTTTAACCTTTGCCGCCGGGTTTATCGTCAGGCCTTTCGGCGCACTGGTGTTTGGCAGGCTGGGGGATATAGTCGGGAGAAAATATACTTTCCTTGTCACCCTGCTGATTATGGGAGGATCCACTTTTGTTATTGGTCTGATCCCCGGGTACGCTACCATCGGCGTAGCCGCACCCATACTGGTGCTGATCTTAAGGATGCTGCAGGGTCTTGCTCTGGGAGGTGAATACGGTGGGGCCGCTACGTATGTCGCGGAACATTCCCCGGCTAACCGGAGAGGCTTCTATACCTCCTGGATCCAGACCACGGCTACATTAGGTTTGTTCCTTTCGCTGATTGTTATTCTGGTTACCCGTACTACTATGGGAGAAGCTGCATTCCGTGACTGGGGATGGAGGATTCCGTTTTTGCTTTCATCTGTACTGGTTGGAGTTTCAACGTTTATCCGGTTGAAGATGCATGAATCTCCTATGTTCTCAAAACTGAAAAAAGAAGGAAAGGTCTCTGCAAATCCATTAAAAGAATCCTTTGGCAACAAACGGAATCTCAAGATGGTTTTGCTGGCTTTGTTCGGTGCAGCCATGGGGCAGGGTGTGGTATGGTATACCGGCCAGTTTTATGCCATGTCATTCATCCAGCAGACGTGTAACATAGACAGCGTTCAGGTAAATTATATTATCGTACTGGCACTCTTGCTGGGTACACCGTTCTTTGTCGTCTTCGGGTCATTATCGGATAAAATCGGAAGGAAATGGATCATGATGGCGGGTATGCTGATTGCCTGTATTGCCTACAGGCCTATCTATAGTACGATGTATGATCTGGCGGATTTATCTTTAAAAACGGAAGTCAGCAGCCACGTCAGCACACCGGCCATTACATCAGAAGAGCATGACGGAAAAATTATCACTACCACAGTTAACGAAAAACTGTTTACTGACGGAACCATACAAAAAACCGAATCCGTTAAGGATAATGCCGGTAATACTATATCTGAAATTAAATCTACGGTGCTTAGCAATTCAGGCTTTGCTTTCATGATCCTCCTGATCTTTATTCAGGTGATTTTTGTTACGATGGTATATGGCCCTATCGCGGCTTTCCTGGTTGAGCTATTCCCGACAAGGATCCGGTATACATCCATGTCATTACCTTATCATATCGGAAACGGGATTTTCGGGGGGCTGACGCCTGCTATTGCGACCCGTTTTTTTGAAGCTTCCAAATCATCAGGTGATCCGGGCGGAGATCCGCTGGCGGGGTTAACCTACGTTATTATTGTTGCAGCGGTCTGTTTTATAATCGGCTCGTTATATTTATCCAATAAGCCGGTTCCGGACGAAGAAATTTAATCCCGTGATTTTAAACATTGAAGCATTATGAAAAGTATAAAAAAATATGCCGGGATTTTGTGGATGATCCTGAGTATCCTTTCGGTCTATTATGTATTATCTACCGCCATCACTGAAATCAGTGCAGGTGAGCCTGAAGATGCTTCTATTTTCTGGCCGATTATAATTACAATTTTTATCCCGATTGCAATAGGATTCGGGTTGTTCGGGTGGTACGCATTGAATGAAGAATATGAAGAGGGTTAATGAAAATTTTCCTCAAATAAGGAAAAATATTCAGATATTTGGGATTTACACCTGAATGTAAATGAATCATTGTGTGTATTCTAAATTATATTACAAATTAACCTTAATGATAACCTTATGATAATCAGAAGTTTTGAGGAATATCAGGCAGCCTATAAAAAAAGTGTGGATGATCCGGAGGAGTTTTGGGCCGAGATTGCTCAGGAATTTCAATGGCGAAAACCCTGGAAAAAAGTTTTAGACTGGAATTTTACAGAGCCTAAAATTAAGTGGTTTGAGGGTGGAAAACTCAATATAACAGAAAATGCGCTGGACCGTCATTTAATTGACAAGGCTGATGTACCTGCTATTATCTGGGAACCCAATGACCCGGAAGATGATGCAAAAACCATTACATACCGTGTTTTGCACGATCGTGTCTGCCGGTTTGCCAATGTCCTGAAGAAAAACGGGATCGGAAAAGGTGACCGTGTCTGTATTTATCTGCCGATGGTTCCTGAACTGGCAGTGGCAGTATTGGCCTGTGCGAGGATAGGAGCGATTCACTCTGTAGTCTTCGGAGGATTCTCCGCTAAATCCATTGCCGAACGTATTAACGATTCGGGATGTAAAATGGTGATTACTTCCGACGGATCTTACAGGGGTAATAAGGTCATTCCGATGAAAGACACGGTAGACAATGCACTGGAGCATTGCAGTACGGTTGAGCGGGTGATTGTGATGACCCGTACCCGTACTCCGGTTTCCATGCTGAAAGGGCGTGACCTGTGGTGGGAAGAAGAAATTAAACATGTAAACAATGAATGCCCCGCCGAAGAAATGGACGCGGAGGACACCTTGTTTATTTTATATACTTCCGGTTCAACCGGAAAGCCCAAGGGTGTTGTGCATACAACCGGTGGATATATGGTTTATTCAACCTATACTTTCCGGAATGTGTTTCAGTATGAACCCGGTGAAGTCTATTTCTGTACTGCGGACATCGGCTGGATTACCGGACACAGCTATATTGTATACGGTCCGCTTTGTGCAGGTGCCACCAATATTATGTTTGAAGGTGTACCGACTTACCCTGACGCAGGCCGTATGTGGGACATCGTTGATAAGCATAAGGTAAACATTCTGTATACTGCGCCTACGGCGATTCGCTCACTGATGGGGCAGGGATTGTCATTTGTAAAAGACCATGACCTTTCTTCTCTCACAAAACTGGGTTCTGTAGGAGAGCCGATTAACGAAGAGGCATGGCAATGGTTCAAGCACCACATCGGAAAGGATAATTGCCCGCTTGTAGATACCTGGTGGCAAACCGAAACCGGTGGAATCATGATTTCCCCTTTAGCAGGTATCACGCCTGAAAGGCCAAGTTACGCGACATTACCTTTACCCGGAATTCAGCCCTATATTGCTGATGAAAGCGGTGAAGAAGTGGTAGGTAATGGAGTAGGAGGGAATCTTTGTATTAAGTTCCCGTGGCCGGGTATGCTGCGTACTACCTACGGTGATCATGAGCGTTGCCAGCAAACGTATTTCTCTGCTTATCCCAATCTTTATTTTACAGGAGACGGATGTCTGCGGGATGAAAACGGTAATTACCGTATTACCGGCCGGGTGGATGACGTACTGAATGTCTCAGGACACAGAATCGGTACTGCCGAGGTAGAAAACGCGATCAATATGCACCTGGGTGTGGTTGAATCTGCTATTGTGGGTTATCCGCATGACATCAAGGGTCAGGGTATCTATGCCTATATTATTATGGACAGAAAGCCAGATGAGCCTGAGATGCTGAGAAAAGATATAGCAGCAACGGTGTCAAGACTGATCGGCCCGATAGCCAAGCCTGATAAGGTTCAGTTTGTAAGCGGATTGCCTAAAACCCGCTCCGGAAAGATCATGCGTCGTATTCTGCGTAAAATTGCAGAAGGCGAAACATCTAACCTGGGTGATACTTCAACGCTTCTGGATCCGGGAGTGGTAGAGGAAATTATGGACGGCGCTTTGTAAAAAAAACAAAAGTGTAGACGGAAAGGGTGTCTGATCTTCTCAGGCACTCTTTTTATTTGATTTTTGCATATAATTTTTTGTATGATGAACAGAATTGATTAATTTATCTACTCATCAATCAGAAAGCCGTCCGTATGAAAAAACTATTATTCACACTTATTTCTTCTTTAACCTTAACCGGTCTTTCGGCGCAGGATACCACTTTTTATAATAACAGACATGAAAAGGTTGCGGTTGCCGGGGATGCGGAGTATTATCTGCTGCTTAAAAGGGTCCCGTCCCAACCTGATATTGTGCTGAAAAAGAGTTATTTTATCAATCACCAGATCCGGTCGGAAGAGACTTTTAAATTCGCAGATGCGGAAATGAAATCAGTAATGCCGCATGGCAGGAATACGCATTGGTTCGCCAATGGAAAGGTAAAAATCCAGGAGGATTATCTGGAAGGGAAACGGCAGGGAGACCTTCTGACTTACTGGGAGAACGGGAACCTGAAAAGGAGTGATAAATATGAAAACGATGAATGGGTGGAAGGGCAATGTTATGACGCCGAAGGTAAACAAATAAAATATTATCCTTATGCACAGGATCCGTCGTTTCCGGGCGGGCTCCGCAAAATGTATCAGTATCTTGCCGGGAACCTTCGCTATCCGCCCGGGGCCTCACGGACCGGCACCGGAGGGAAGGTGATCACATCGTTTCTTGTAGCGGAAGACGGCTCGATCAGCGATATCAGAATTGAGCAGGCATCATTAAAGGAAATCAATGAGGAGGCGATCAGGGTAATCACAACGATGCCTAAATGGGTCCCTGCCACCATTGACGGTGAAAAAGTAGCTGAACGCTATACATTGCCGATTACTTTTCAGGTTGAATAAACCAAAGTGAATCAAAACAGAAAAAGCTGCGTTATGGCAGCTTTTTCTGTTTTGATGACGATGATGACTTATTCCGTAATTCCTTCCAGTGAGAAAATAAACCCGTACATCAGTGCCACATCTTTCAGATAATCAAACCTTCCGGATGCCCCGCCATGACCAAAATCCATATTGGTATGAAGGAGAAGCAGTGAATTATCCGTTTTCGTGCTCCTGAGCTTGGCTACCCATTTAGCTGGCTCAAAATACTGCACCTGACTATCATGCAGTCCCGTTGTGACAAGTATATTAGGGTAATCTTTGGCTTCAATATTTTCATACGGGGAATAGCTTTTGATATAATCATAAGCTTCCTTGTTATTAGGGTTGCCCCATTCGTCATACTCATTGGTCGTAAGCGGTATGCTTTCATCAAGCATGGTATTGACCACGTCCACAAAAGGAACGTCTGCTATGATACCGTTGAACAGGTCAGGGCGCATATTTGCCACAGCTCCCATCAGCAATCCGCCTGCACTGCCGCCATTGGCGTATAAATGTTCAGGAGAAGTGTACTTAAGTTTTACCAGCTCGTCGGCACAATCAACGAAGTCATTGAACGTATTTTTCTTGTGCATCATTTTTCCATGGTCATACCATTCACGTCCCATTTCTTCACCTCCCCTGATATGTGCAATTGCAAACGCAAAACCTCTGTTCAGTAAACTCAGCCGGTTACTGCTGAAGGCCGCATCCATACTGTAGCCGTAAGAACCATAGGCATAGAGTACTAAAGGGGCTTTGCCGTTTTTTTCGTAGCCCTTTTTATATACTACCGAAACCGGGACGGAAACCCCATCCCGCGCTTTTACGTACAGGCGTTCTGTTTCATATTCCTCAGGATTATATCCTCCCAGTACGGGTTGCTGTTTTTTCAGTGTTTTTTCCTTTGATGCTACCGTATAATCATAAACCGAATTAGGTGTAATCAAAGAGGAAAAGGCATAGCGGATTGTCTTCGTGTCATATTCAGGATTCGTACTTAATCCGGCACGGTAGGTGGCTTCACCAAAATCCAGGTAATGCTCGTCTCCTGATTTTTTGTCAATCATCCTGATTTGCACCAGCCCGTTTTTACGTTCACTCAATACCAGGAAATCTTTAAATCCGTCGGCACCACTCAGCAATACATCTTTCCGGTGCGGGATTACTTCCTTCCAGTGTTCTTTACCGGTCTGGTCAAGCGGGCATTCCATCAGCTTAAAGTTTTGGGCATTATCATTGGTGAGGATCAGGAAACGGTCTTCCTGTGGTTCTACACTATACAGCACATCCTTGATCCGCGGCTGGAAGAGTTTAAATTCGCCATTGGGGTTATCAGCTTTCAGATAACGGATCTCAGAAGACATGGTCGCCTGGGATATAATCAGAAGATACTCGCCTGACCGTGATTTATCCACTCCGATGTAATTGGAATTATCCTTTTCGTGGTAAACGGTCGCGTCTTTGGTAACATCCGTTCCCAGTGTATGCCGCTTTATTTTTTCTGTCAGCAGCGTTTTTACGTTCTGGAAAGTATAAAAAAACGTTTTGTTATCTTTTGCCCATACCGCATCTCCGCTGGTATTGGAAATTTTATCCGGTAACAGTTCGCCTGTTTCCAGGTTTTTAACATACAAATCATACTGCCGGCGCGAGACCGTATCTACACTATATACCATCAGCTTGTTATCCGGACTGATACTAAAGCCTCCGATCTGATAATACGGATGCCCTTCTGCCATGGCGTCCACATCGGCCAGGATTTCTTCCGGAGCATCCGGAGAGCCTTTCTTACGGCAATATTTGAAATACTGTTTACCTTCTTCTGTCCGGGTGTAATAGTAATATCCGTTTTTAAAATACGGAACACTTTCGTCCTTTTCCTGAATCCGGCTTTTCATTTCATTAAACAAATCATCCCTGAATTGCTTGTTTCCGCTCATCATTGTATCCAGGTACTTGTTTTCTGCGGTGAGGTATTCAATCACGCCGGCACTTTCGGGCCCTTCTTTAAAATAATCGATCATCCAGTAATAAGGGTCGGCAACCGTATCACCGTGGATAGTTCTGAAGTGTTCTTTTTTCTCGGCTACCGGAGCGGTAATTCCCTCCGGCCATTGGTAGGCTGTTTTCATTTCTTTTTGATTCTGGCAGGCGCTTAAACCCGCCAATACTAGTAAAATACTGGGCGCAAGTCCCTTTACGGTTTGTTTTTTAAAGTCCGTGGTGTTCATAATCAAAGGGGTTGAAAGATAATAAACCTGGTGTTCATCTGGTAATCGGACTCAACTTTTTAATGGCAACAATTTAAGAAGTTACATTGGTAATATCCTGTTTTAGGAAAGGTAATTTTCGGGTTTCTTACCGGACGGGCTTTTTAATCCGCCTTGTGCAGATCAACAGCCAGAAAACACAGATGAGAATATGTCAGGGATGATTACGGAAAATCACGAATTAAAAATTCTATTTTTGCGTTTCTAAACTATCCTGAATAAACCTGATGGCAATGCAGATACATTTTTTTAAATACCAGGGGACCGGCAATGACTTTGTCATGATTGATGACCGCACGCTTACATTTCCTGCCCGTAAAGAGTTAGTCGAAAGGCTCTGTGACCGTCGTTTTGGTATTGGCGGTGATGGATTGATCCTGATTCAACCTGCCGAAGGATATGATTTCAGAATGGTCTATTTTAACGCTGACGGGAATGAGGGGAGCATGTGCGGTAATGGCGGAAGGTGCGCCGTAAGGTTTGCTGCTGACCTGGGAATCTGTGAGGAAGAGACCCGCTTTATCGCGGTGGATGGTATACATGAGGCTACCTTGTCAGATGAGGTGATCAGTCTGAAAATGAGTGACGTGTCGGGGATTGTTCATTATGAAGATCACGATTTCCTGAATACCGGTTCGCCGCATTATATTACTTATGTTGAGAACGTGGCCGCGGTTCCTGTTTTTGAAAACGGGAAAGCGATCCGCTATGGGGAACAATATGGACCTGAAGGCGGCACCAATGTTAATTTTGTAGAAGTAAAGGAAGAGAACCACATCAGAATCCGTACCTACGAAAGAGGAGTGGAGGATGAAACCTACTCCTGCGGAACCGGGGCCACAGCTGCTGTTTTGTCGTATTATACCCGTCACGGATCAGGTAGCAGCGTGAATGTAGAGGTAGAAGGTGGCAGGCTTAATGTGCGCTTTGAAAGTAAAGGAAATGGGATGTTCTCCGATATCTGGCTGACAGGGCCCGCACAAAGGGTATACCAGGGGGAAATATCAGCGGAATAATTCGTTTATTCGCTCAAATGCGTTAAATTGTCGGTATAGTTCAATTTTTGTAACGTAATTCACTATTCCTGTACCGATGACTACCGAGCCTTCAACCTTTAAACCTAAAAAAAGTGTAGCACTGTCCGGCGTAGTGGCCGGGAATACCGCGCTGTGTACCGTAGGGAAAAGCGGTAATGATCTGCATTACCGGGGGTATGATATTCTGGAACTTGCCGAAAAAGCTACATTCGAAGAAACAGCCTTCCTGCTGATTCACGGTAAGCTGCCTTCTCTTTCAGAGTTGCAGACCTACAGAATCAGGCTGGCCGGTTTACGCGGACTCTCAAAATCTTCAAAGAAAGTACTGGAACTGATCCCGGCTGCGGCGCATCCGATGGATGTTTTACGAACGTATGTATCGGTGTTGGGGACATTCAACCCGGAAAGGGAAGACCGTCCGCTGGCCGGTACCCGTGATATAGCGGATAAACTGATGGCTTCTTTCGGATCTGCTCTGCTGTACTGGCATCATTTTACGCAGAACGGCAGGCGAATAGAAACGGAAACCGACGATGAAACAATCGGTGGCCACTTTTTACATTTGCTTCATGGTAAAAAAGCGCCTGACTCTTGGGTAAGAGCCATGCAGGTATCGCTTAACCTGTATGCCGAGCACGAATTCAATGCCAGCACTTTTACCGCACGTGTGATCGCAGGAACGGGTTCGGATATTTACTCGGCAGTTGCCGGAGCTATCGGAGCATTGCGCGGCCCCAGGCATGGTGGCGCTAATGAAGTGGCATTTGATATTCAGAGCCGCTATGATAACGCCGATGAGGCCGAAGCCGACATTAAAAAGCGGCTGGAAAACAAAGAAGTGATTATTGGTTTCGGCCATCCGGTTTATACGGTTTCTGATCCGAGAAATGTAGTGATCAAAGGAATTGCACGTGAACTTTCAGAAGAAAGCGGCAACATGAAACTGTTCAGTATTGCCGGGCGGCTCGAAAAGGTGATGTGGGAAGAGAAAAAAATGTTTCCGAATCTGGATTGGTTTTCTGCAGTTTCCTATCATATGATGCACATTCCTACTTTGTTTTTTACACCATTATTCGTGATCAGCCGCATTACCGGCTGGAGTGCGCATGTCATTGAGCAGCGGCAGGATGGTAAGATTATCCGTCCGAGTGCGCATTATACCGGTCCGGATGACCGGCCTTTTGTTGAAATAGAAAACCGTTGAAAAGAAGCTGTAATCAGCGAAACGTTATAGAATTATCCGAAATTATCAGCTGTTACCACAGCACCAAAAGTGTTCTTTTATGTCAAATTTTATATCCAATGAGCGCCCTGAATACGATAAAGTACTGACCGATATCGTAGATTATGTAATGCATTATGAAATCAGAAACGACCTGGCATGGGTTACGGCACATTACTGTCTGGTTGATACCCTGGGCTGTGGTTTTGAAGCACTGACGTACCCCGCCTGTACCAAGTTGCTGGGGCCGGTTGTGCCGGGAACCATCGTACCGAACGGCGCAAAAGTGCCGGGAACGAATTATCAGCTCGATCCCGTCCAGGCCGCTTTTAATATCGGAACCATCATTCGCTGGCTCGATTTTAATGATACCTGGCTGGCAGCGGAGTGGGGGCATCCTTCGGATAACCTGGGGGGAATTCTGGCCGTGGCCGACTGGTTATCGCGCACAGCTGTCGCGAATGGTAAAAAGCCGCTGATGATGAAAGATGTCCTGGACGCGATGATCCGGGCACATGAAATCCAGGGTGTGCTGGCATTGGAAAATTCATTCAACAAAGTAGGGCTCGACCATGTCCTGCTTGTAAAAATAGCGTCTACAGCGGTGGTCGGCAAGCTGATCGGGCTGACACGGGAAGAGTTGCTGAACGCAGTGTCAATGGCTTTCCTGGACGGGCATTCCTTACGCACCTACCGCCATGCGCCTAATACCGGAAGCCGTAAATCATGGGCCGCCGGCGATGCCACTTCCCGGGCAGTAAGGTTAGCGCTGATCGCGAAGAAAGGAGAGATGGGGTATCCTTCGGTGCTGACGGCCAAAACCTGGGGTTTTTATGATGTGCTGTTTAAGGGTAATGAATTTAAATTTCAGCGTGGCTATGGCGATTATGTGATGGAAAATATCCTGTTCAAAATATCGTTTCCGGCTGAATTCCATTCTCAGACTGCCGTTGAAGCAGCCATGACGCTGCATGGTAAGCTGAGGTCCATCGGCCGTACTGCCGAAGATATCCGCACCATTAAAATCAGAACCCACGAGGCGGCCATCAGGATCATTGATAAAAAGGGACCATTGCATAATCCGGCCGACCGTGACCATTGTATTCAGTACATGATTGCGGTGCCCCTGATTTTCGGCAGGTTAACCGCCGGTGATTATGAGGACCACGTGGCGGCTGATCCGAGGATTGACGCGCTCCGGGATAAAATGTATACGGAAGAAGACCCGCAGTTTACCCTCGATTATCACGATCCGGCCAAGAGGTCTATTGCCAACGCGCTGAGCGTTACTCTGAACGACGGCACAATACTGGATGAAATCGTCGTCGAATACCCGATAGGGCACAGGAGACGCCGCGAAGACGGAATTCCCCTTTTGAAAGCCAAATACAGGACCAATCTTGCCCGGATATTCTCCGCGAAAAAGCAACGGGAAATTCTGGATCTTTCTGCTGATTATGACCTGTTGGTAACAACTCCTGTACATGAATTCGTAGATTTGCTGTCATTTTAGCATACCGTAACCTGTTGTCAGCAGCATTTCGGATGATTATGACGTGTTAACAGCAATAATGAACCACAATGAAACCAACAATAGCCATTGAATATTGTCCCAAGTGCGGATGGTTACTGCGCTCAGCCTGGCTGGCGCAGGAATTACTGACCACCTTTCAGGACGATCTGCATAGTGTTACCCTCATTCCTTCCGAAACCGGCGGACGATTTGAAGTCAGGCTGAATGACAAAGTCATCTGGGACCGGAAGACAGAAGGAAGATTCCCGGAAGCCAAAGAAGTAAAGCAGCTGGTCAGGGATGAAATTGACCCTGAAAGATCACTGGGCCACAGCGACAGGAAGGGAGAGCATTTATGAAATTATATATTGTCCCGACCCCCATCGGCAACCTGGAAGACATTACCCTGCGGGCTGTGAATGTCCTTAAATCGGTTGACCTGATCCTGGCCGAAGATACGCGTACCTCCGGAAATCTGCTGCGGCACCTGGAGATCACCAAACCCATGCAAAGCTACCATATTCATAATGAGCACCAGACCCTCAACCGGGTTCTGGACCGTTTGAAGAAGGGAGCATCCATGGCACTGGTATCCGATGCCGGCACACCGGCTATTTCAGACCCTGGATTTCTGCTGGTGAGAGAATGTATCAAAAATGAAATTCCGGTCGAATGCCTGCCGGGACCGACGGCCTTTGTGCCGGCCCTTGTAAACTCCGGCTTACCCAACGACCGCTTTATTTTTGAAGGCTTTCTGCCCCATAAAAAAGGGCGCCAAACGCGCCTGCAGGAGCTTACACTGGAATCCCGCACCATGATTTTCTATGAATCACCGCACCGCCTGCTGAAAACGCTGCAGCAGTTTTCGGAATATTTCGGTGCCGCCAGAAAAGCCTCCGTTGCCAGAGAATTAACTAAAATTTATGAAGAAAATATCCGGGGCACGCTCCAGGAAATTATAGCATATTATGAAGAGAAAACCATTAAAGGTGAAATCGTTATTATCGTTGAAGGAAATGCGGGCAAAGAATAACTTTACCACCCTGATCACCTGTTTGTTACTGCTTGCCGGGATGAGTTTCCAGGCACGCGCGCAGGTGCTCAGCGAGCAGGCAAAAGTAAGCCTGATCACCATAGGGCCGGGAGAAGATCTTTACTCCGGGTTCGGGCATAGTGCTTTGTGGATCTATGATCCGGCTACAGGCATTGACCGGGCTTATAACTACGGTACCTTTAGCTTTGAAACAGGCAATTTTTATATCAAATTTTTAAGGGGAACACTTCCTTACTCCCTTTCGGTAGCGCCGCTGACACCCCAGGTGCGGCACTGGCAGGCCGAAAACCGGTATGTGGAAGAACAGGTACTGCATCTTTCAAAAGAACAGAAAGAAAAACTGCTGGCTTTCCTGGAAAACAACTATCGTCCTGAAAACAGGGAATACCAGTACCTGTTTTTTTATGATAACTGCTCCACCCGGTTGCGGGATGCCCTGGAAGCCGCATGCGGCGATAGCCTGATAATGGAAGGATATACCCGTGAATCACTTTCATTCCGCCAGTGGATCGACCGGTATGCTTATAAGCAAAAGCCCTGGGCCGACTTCGGAATGGACCTGGCCATTGGTTCTCCTTCCGACGAAATCGCTACCCCCCGGCAGGCCATGTTCCTGCCCGAAAATCTGCTTGCCGCTTTTGATGATGCGAAAATCAGGCAGAACGGTGAGCTGGTTCCTTTGGTAAGTGCGAAAAATACCATTTATGAAAAAGTCCCGATAGCTCCGGAGGGTGGCGTTACCCCCAAAACCTTTTTCTGGGGGCTGATGATACTGGTAGCGATCTTAACCTATTTTCAGGATAAATCTGATAAAGTCAGTTTTGTGTTTGACAAAATACTTTTTGCCGTGGTGGGAATTGTGGGATGGATTTTGTTCCTGCTTTGGGTAGCCACCAATCATGGCGTTACTTCATGGAACAGCGATTTACTATGGGCGGTACCCTTATGGTTCCCGGTTATTTTTGTGCTTTCCTCCAAAAAGGAGACCCCGGAATGGTTTCCGTTTGTACTGATTTTTTATGCCTTTTTAGTAATGGGGGCCACCCTGAACCTGGAAAAGCACAATCAGGTGATCGTCCCTGTGCTGCTGATCCTGATCCTGAGAATATACTACATCAATGAATCCATTAAGAAACTGACCATACAAAGGTCTCAAGAAAAAATATGAAAGATTTAAAATTAATCACCGAAGAAACCATCGTATTAGTAAAGCAGGCATCTGCCTTTATTCAGCAGGAAGCCCGTATTTTCTCCTCTGATAAAATCGAATACAAGGATTTCAATAACCTGGTTTCGTATGTGGATAAGGAAGCCGAGCGGATTCTGGTGGAAGGTTTACGGAAAATAGTACCGGAAGCGGGCTTTATTACCGAAGAGGGCACTACAGGCGAGGAGGGTGACCACGAAGCCCTCAACTGGATCATTGACCCGCTGGACGGAACGGCCAATTTTATCCACGGGATTCCGGTTTATTGTGTCAGTGTGGGTCTTGCCAAAGGGAAGGATCTGCAAGTGGGCGTTATTCATGAGCCCAACCGCGATGAGCTGTTTTACGGCTGGAAAGGCGGCGGATCGTATTGCAATGAAAAGAAAATGCAGGTTTCAAACGCCCGGAAGCTGAGCGAATGCATGCTGGCAACGGGTTTCCCGTATTATCGTTTTGAGAAGCACGACAAATACATGAAAATCCTGGAAGTGCTGATGCAGAAAACGCACGGACTGCGAAGAATGGGGGCCGCGGCCATTGACCTGGCCTACGTGGCAGCCGGAAGGTTTGAAGGTTTTTATGAGTACAACCTCAATTCGTGGGACATGGCAGCCGGTGTGCTGCTGATTCAGGAAGCCGGCGGTGTCGTAACCGATTTCGACGGCGGAGACGAATACCTTTTCCGCGGCGATGTAGTAGCAGGCTGCGCCGCCCAAAATGAGCTGCAGGAAGTAATCAGGAGTTATTTTTGAGGGGGGAGTTCTAAGGGTATCAAGAAAACTGTGGTCAAAGGATAAGAGATATTGGTTTTTGATTTGTATCTAATAATTTAAGGTGCATTCTCGGACAGTTTAAGGAGCTCTCCCAAGGAGTGTTGAACCTAAAGAATTATTTAAAAAATATGTCTGTGGTAATGCAGAAAGTATTTTGGGTTGAGAGTTTTATCTGGACTGAGGAAAATTAAAATGGCATAATATAGAGAATTGGTTGAAATGAGAAGATGGTGATTTGTTGGAGCTGGTATGCTAAAATGTTGATACTTATTTTAAATAATCACTATTCAAAAAATGCAATTAGGATTATACGAACAGCTCATTAATAAAATTGTTTTCAACCAAATAGGTCAATTAGACAATGAGAAGTTTTTTATAAAGAAAAACAACATTGACAAAGCTGAAGCTGCTAAAATAATTGGACAATATTTGGGAAATATTGTGCGCTATGCATTGAGTTTGATCACGGGTGATGATTCGATAAAAAAGCAAATCGATTTAGCAAACAAAATCATCCGTCTATTAAGCGAAGAGCTTACCCATCAAGACTTTGAAGATGATTTGATACATATTGAAGCGAAGATATTATCAGCTGTATTTTCAAAGATGGATATTGGTTTTTCGGACTTCGAGAAACATTTAAAGCATATTACACCCTATTCAAGACTTTCGCATAGTGAGCTCTTTACAGGTAATAATGCCGGTATTTCTTTAGAAAGTGAGATAAAAAAGGAAATTCTTTCAGCAGATAAAATTAATTTCTTAGTATCCTTTATTAAATGGACGGGCATTCGAATTTTTGAAAAGGAATTGTATGATTTTACTGAGCGTGGTGGAAATTTGCAAATAATCACTACATCTTACATGGGGGCCACAGATGTGAAAGCAATTGAATATTTGGCTTCTTTAAAGAATACTCAGGTTAAAGTTTCTTATAATACAGAAAATGAAAGATTACATGCCAAAGCATATTTATTTTATCGTAATACAGGGTTTCATACAGGATATATAGGCTCGTCAAACTTATCAAGATCAGCGCTGACGAATGGACTGGAATGGAATTTAAAAATTACCACCCAAGAGGTTTCGCATATAATTGACAAGTTTCAGAAAACCTTTGATACCTATTGGCAAGACAAGGAATTTGAATTGTTTGATAAAACCAAAGATGTTGAAAAACTAAGAGGTGCATTAAAAAAAGAAAGAAGAAGCGACGCTTCAAATGTAGCTGCTTACTTTGATATCAAACCCTTCCCATATCAAGAAGAAATCCTTGAAAGATTAATCACAGAAAGAAATATTCATAAACGAAATCGCAACTTATTAGTTGCGGCAACGGGAACTGGTAAAACAGTAATTTCTGCGTTTGATTATAAAAAATTTAGACACGTAAATTCCAAAGCAAAATTACTGTTTATTGCTCACCGAAAAGAAATACTACAACAAGCGCAAGCTACTTTTCGAGGAATTTTGAAGGATCATAATTTCGGAGAGTTGTGGGTTGATGGTATAGTGCCTGAAAGATATGAATTTGTATTTGCCTCCGTCCAAACATTAAACAATCAATTAGTAAATCTAAATCTGTCTTCGACTTATTATGATTTTATCATTATTGACGAAGTACATCACATCGCTGCATCGAGTTATCGTCCTATTTTGGAGCGATTTAGTCCCCATATTCTATTAGGTTTAACGGCTACCCCAGAAAGAATGGATGGGGAGGATATTTTGAAAGATTTCTGCAATACTGTTGCTGCTGAAATTCGTTTGCCTGAAGCACTCAATCGGAGATTATTGTGTCCTTTTCAATATTTTGGGGTAACGGATAGTGTAGATTTATCTAATCTGACTTGGAAAAACGGGAGGTATTTACCTAGTGAGTTATCTAGAATTTATACGCAAAATGATCTTCGAGTAAATCATATTCTGACCAATATTGACAAATATTTAAATGATATTCATGCTGTAAGAGCATTGAGCTTTTGCGTAACCCAAGAACATGCTCAATTTATGGCAGAAAAGTTCACGTTAGCCGGATTGAAAGCAGACTATTTGGTTAGTTCAAGAAATGGCGAACGAG
>JBEBXQ010000021.1:0-46365 GCA_040391535.1 Telluribacter sp.
CATCAGGCGACCGTGAAGAGAAGCGGCCATATCGCACAGATAACAGAGCGGATAGTGGTTCACGGGGAAATGACCGGGCAGACCGTACTTATCGTTCATCAGGCGATCGTGAAGAGCGGCGTCCACGTACGGATAACAGGACGGATAGCGGTTCACGGGAAAGTGACCGGGCAGACCGTCCTTATCGTTCATCAGGCGATCGTGAAGAGCGGCGTCCACGTACGGATAACAGAAAAGATAGCCGTTCGGCCTCACCGGGAGATAAAAAAGTATTTTCTCCTAAAGGAGATTACCGGTCAGATAACGATGAAAAGGATTTCAGACCTGCGTATGAGCCGAAATTTAAAAAGAAGGATTTTGGTGATAAAAATAAGCGGGACTATTTTGAGAGAAAGAACAGCTGGGAAGAGAAAGCTGACCGTGAAGGAAATACATTTGAAAAAAATAAGCCAGCAGGTAAGTTTGCTAAACCCGGAGTCAATAAAAGACAACATAATCCTTCCGGTAAAGCAGGCAGCCCAAGATATAAGTTTGATAAAGACGGACCTAAGCCGGCAAAAAGTACCGAGACAATTAGAACAGCAGATAATGATGATGCGAATACGATTCGTCTGAACCGCTATATTTCAAATGCGGGGATTTGCTCAAGAAGGGAAGCTGATGACCTGATTGCCACAGGACAAATTACGGTCAACGGCAAGGTGATGACAGAAATGGGCTATCAGGTGAAAAAAAGTGATACGGTAAAGTATGGCAAGAAAATTCTGAATCCTGAAAAGCTGATCTATGTATTAATGAATAAGCCGAAGGATTACATAACTACCATGGAAGACCCTGAAAACCGTAAAACCGTGATGGATCTGCTGGAGGGGGCTTTCCCGGAAAGAGTATATCCGGTAGGCCGGCTTGACAGAAACACAACAGGTCTGTTGCTGCTGACCAATGACGGTGAAATGGCTGACAAGCTTACACATCCTTCGTATAATACCCGTAAGATTTATCAGGCCGAGCTGGATAAACCATTTACTGTAGAATCATTTGAAAAGCTGAAAGAAGGTGTTGAGCTGGAGGATGGTTTTATTAAGCCTGATGAGGTCGCCATCATTACACCGGATGCCTATGTGGTGGGCATTGAAATTCACAGCGGGAAAAACCGGGTAGTGAGGAGAATTTTTGAAAGCCTGGGGTATGATGTCAAAAAACTTGACCGTACAGTCTTTGCGAATCTGAATAAAAGAGATCTGCCCAGAGGGAAGTGGAGATATTTGTCAGAAAAAGAGGTGATCGGGCTTAAGTTCCTCTCCTGAACCTGTTTACTTGTATTGATAACAAAAGGACAGTCCGTAATTTCCGGATTGTCCTTTTGTTTTTACAGCAGTATGATTAATTACATCATTGGATTTATATTATAATTAATTAGCTTTATGGCCTAGGAAATAAAAGATACTCTTGTTTTGTGAACAACCTGGTAACAACCGATCAAGTGCCAGCTGATCAGGAATTATGGCTGGCAATACGAAATGGTGATGAAAAAGCCTATGCAACGCTTTTTGAAAGGTATCATCGTGTTTTGTATAATTATGGTTGTAAACTGACAAAAGACACAGATCTGATTGAAGACGCGGTTCAGGATGTTTTTATTGATATATGGAGGTTAAGGAATAACCTTACCGCTGAGATTACATCCGTCAAATTCTACCTTTTCCGGGCTGTACGCCGGCGTATCCAGGGACTGGTGGGGCGGTTAGGAGCCACAGACGAACTGGATTTGCTTTCAGAAAAAACGCTGACCGATTATAACGATGATCCGGCACTTATTGCCAGAGAGTCGGCTGATTTATTGTCAAAGCGTATCCATACACTGATTACCAGCCTGCCACCCCGGCAGATGGAAGTACTTACTTTGCGTTACTTCGATGACTTTTCCGTACATGAGATTGCTATCCTGATGGAAATTAATGAGAAATCGGTCAGGAACCTTCTTTTTAAAGCCATTTCATCTTTAAGAGAAAGGAGAGACTGGTTGATCATTTCCTTACTGCCCCCCGTTTTCGTTCTCGGCCTTTTTTAATTGACAAACAGCTTTTTCTTCACTAAAGGCATAACCAGACGCTTGAGAATAACGCTCATGAGGCATAGTTTATAAATTTTGTAAAAATATTTTCATTTTGAAGAGGTCATTTTGTGATTTATACCCTCTTGGTTAATAAAGACCGGAAAATATTAACTGATACATGAATCATAAAGACTTTTCTCTTACAGAACTGATCAGAGATGACGACTTTATCCAATGGGTAAAATCTCCCGATACTGTATCGGATGCTTATTGGGCGGATATTATCAAACGGTATCCTGAAAGAAAAAAAGTGATAGAAATGGCAAAAGATTATGTTTTGCTTATCGCTTCAGATACCGGAAGGCATATTCCAACAGAAGAGCAGAGTCGGAAAATGTGGACGTCTGTTAAAATGAAGACTGCAGAATATAATTATCCTGTCTCAGAAATGAACGAAGAAGAGACGGGTCACCGGCTATCTCCTTATAAAAAGTGGATGGTGGCAGCGGGCATTGCCATGGTGCTGTCTCTGGGGTATCTGATGTATGCTGAACAGCAGCATACCGTTCCGGAAATTGCATTTGGGACTGAACAGCCCGGAAACCTTCAGGTCATACAGAATTCCGCAGAATTACCTTTAACAGTCCTGTTAAGTGACGGAAGCTCATTAATTCTTCAGCCCGGAGCTGAGATTACCTTTGACGACTTCGAAGGGAAAGACAAAAGAAGGGTTGATCTTAAAGGGAAAGCCTTTTTTGAAGTAGCGAAAAATCCGGAATGGCCTTTTATGGTATACACCAAAGGAATTGTTACCCGTGTATTAGGAACCAGTTTTGAAATAGATGCGCCGGAAAATGGAACCGAAATCAGTATCGCAGTAACAACCGGTAAAGTGTCGGTGTATAAAGCGGAGGAAGGTTTAAGCGATGAACCGGAGGATTCTGAAAAAGTGATTCTGGAAAAAAATCAAAAAATGGCTTTTGATGTATCCGGCAGAAATATGGTTTACAAGCCGGTACCTAAAGTGATGGCTAACCCAAGTGATATTGATGATCAGCTGTTTATTTTTGATGAAGCTGCGGTGTCCGACATTTTTGATGCTCTGGAATCACATTACGGAGTTACCATCAGTTATGATAGTAGTATAATGGGGAACTGTCCGCTTACAGCTACCTTAACCGGCTATCCGTTGAAGAAGAAGATGGAAATTATATGTAGTGCCCTCATGGCAGATTTCACCGTTGCAGGAAACCATATTAATGTAACAGGAAAAGGCTGCAGATAAAATAACAAATTATACCATAACCCTAAATGAAGAGCTTATAGATGAATTAAAACCTTAATCCTGAAAAACCGGTCATGTTCCCGCATGACCGGTCGGTGTCCCTGCAAATTGTTGATATGTCAATTTATTATCTGTGGAACAGATAACAGGGGAGACTTTGCTTAAATCTTAATTGTCCAACAAAATCTTTTCAAAAGTATGAAAAAAAAGTATCAAGTTGATGACTTACTCATTAGAATTATGCGTATAACCGTCATTCAATGCTGTATCATTCTGGTGCTGACAGGGATTGCCTGGGGAAAGCCCGGAAATGCTCAATCTGCCCTGAACCAAAAAGTGACGCTGAATGTTCAGAATGCTAATTTTAAAAAAGTGCTGCAACAACTGGAGAAAAAGACAGATGTTAAGTTTGTATTCAGCTCCAGAATGATTCAGTCTGAACGTAAAGTCTCCATTTCAGTGCGGGATGTAATTTTGTCTGAAGTGCTGGATGAGCTTCTGCCTCCGCTTCAGCTGGCTTACGATATTACAGACGATCTGGTAATTCTCCGCCCTGCGATCGGGAAAAAAAGCGCATCAATCCAGTTAGAATCCGGCAATGGACTGACGTTGACCCAGACCCGGAACGAACAGAAAGTATCCGGAGAGGTAAAGGATGCGACCGGAGCAGGCTTGCCGGGAGTAAGTATACTGATCAAGGGGACCTCCCAGGGAACAACCACAGATATAAATGGTAAGTTTACATTAGATGTTCCTGATCAAAGTACGATATTGGTTTTTTCGTTTGTAGGATACCTGACGCAGGACGTAGACATAACCGGCAAAACAATAGTGGATGTGGTTATGTCCTCTGATGACAAGTTACTGGAGGAGATAGTAGTGGTAGGTTACGGTACACAGAAGAGAGAGCAGATTACCAGTGCGATTTCGAGTGTGAAATCAGAAAATTTTGTCAAAGGTGCTGTCCAGGATGCTGCTCAGCTTATCCGTGGGAAGGTAGCAGGATTGAGCGTGATAACACCAGATGGAAATCCGACCTCAACTTCACAGATCATGCTGAGAGGGAATGCTACCATAAACGGAAACTCATCACCGCTTATTCTGATTGACGGAGTTCCGGGTTCATTAATGACGGTAGCACCAGAAGATATAGAATCTATTGATGTATTGAAAGATGGCTCCGCCGCTGCTATTTACGGAACCCGCGGAACCAATGGCGTAATCCTGATTACTACCAGGAAAATCAACGGTGAAATGCCCGCAACCCTTGAAATAAACTCCTATTTTACAACACAACGCCAGACCCGTCAGCTCGAATTTATGAATGCTGACCAATACAGAACACTGGTTGCACAGGGAAAGGCAGGTGCGGTGGATTTTGGAAGTACGACAAACTGGCTGAATGATGTCACCCAGAACCCGTTTTCTCAGGTTTACAATATCAGCCTGAAAGGAGGAACCCGTAATACCAATTATATCATGAGTATGGAATACCGGAACCTGAACGGGATAATGAAAAAGTCAGATAATGTAATCCTCTATCCCAGGCTCGAAATCAACCACAGCATGTTTAACGGTATACTGAAGTTCAACGGGAATATTAACGGATATCAGCAAAAACACTTTGCAATTGACGGAGGTAATTACTCCGGGATGGTGTACAGAAACGCGTTGACTTTTAACCCTACGTCTCCGTGGAGAGGTGATAACGGGAAGTGGACTGAACAGCCTGAAAAAACGGATTATATGAATCCGCTGGCACTTATTGAAGAGTCGCATGGCTCCAACAGCAATAACAATTTCAGGACTTTTGGTACCGTTACCCTTGTTCCCACAAGAGATCTGTCGGTCAAGGCATTGTTTTCAAGAGAAATGTATAACAGTTCGCGGGGTTACTATGAGACAAAGAACCATTGGTCAACTGCCAGAAATGCGCGGAATGGTTTTGCTTCAAGAGGTACTTCAAAGTCTCAGGATGATTTGTTTGAGCTTACCGCAGATTATAATAAATCAATCGGTAATCATGATCTGACTATTCTTGGAGGGTATACCTGGCGTAAATACAATTACGAAGATTACTGGATGCAGAACTGGGATTTCCCGACAGATGAATTTACGTATAATAATATTGGAGCAGGGCTGGCATTGGGAAGAGGACAAGCTTTGGAAAATTCATTACAGAATGAAAATAAATTAGCAGGCTATTTTGCCCGGGTTAATTACAGCTATCTGAACAAATACCTCTTAATGGCAAGTATACGATATGAAGGGTCATCACGTTTCGGAGCTAATCATAAATGGGGCAGTTTCCCGGCGGTGTCTGTTGGGTGGAACCTTCAGAAAGAAGAATTCCTTCAACAGGCTGAATCTGTTTCCAATCTTAAGGTAAGAGCAGGATTTGGTATTACCGGTACCGAGCCGGGGAGTTCCTATATCTCTCTTAATAAGATTAACTTCAATACGAATATTCTGGTTGACGGGCAGTGGATACAGGCAATCAATCCATCCAATAACCCTAATCCGGACTTGAGATGGGAGACCAAGGAGGAGTTGAATGTAGGGGTTGATTTTGGTTTTTTTAAAGACCGTATCACCGGGTCATTTGATTACTATAAAAGAAAAACAAAGGATCTTATAGCCAACTTCCCGGTACCCACGCCTCCGTATCTTTACAGTAACATTACGGCAAATGCTGCTTCAATGGAAAATAAAGGCGTTGAAATTCAATTGAATATTGTCCCGGTGAGAACGGGTAACTTTGAATGGATTACATCGGCTAACTTTTCTACAAACTCTAATAAAGTTCTTGCTTTGTCTAACGACAAATTCGCATTGGCGAGCGGCTATTTCGATACCGGCAATACCGGTGAACCTATACAGCAAACTACTCACCGTGTACAGGTAGGACAACCGATCGGTAATTTCTGGGGCTTTAAAACAGTGGATATCGATGAAACAGGTCACTGGATAATAGAAGGTAAAGATGGTGAACTTAAGTCTATTGCTGATCAGCAGGCTGACGATAAACAGATTTTAGGGAATGGCCTGCCAAAGCGCTATCTGAACTGGAACAATACGGTAGTCTATAAGAATTTCGACCTTAATGTAACGATGAGAGGTGCTTTCGGTTTTCAGATTCTGAACATGACAGAAATGTTCTGGAGTGCTCCTGTTATGCTCACGCGGGGTAATCTCCGTACCAATGCCTATGACCTGATCTATGGAAAAGTGCCTCTTGCTGATGATCAGTCGCTGAACTATGTAAGCTATTATATAGAAAACGGCAATTACTGGAAAATAGACAATATTACCCTGGGGTATAATATAGGAAAACTGGGGAATGTGCTGAAAGGTGCACGCGTGTACGGATCTGTTTCCAATATCTTCACTTTTACCGGTTATAAAGGGATTGATCCTGAAGTAAGTATCGGCGGGTTATCTCCGGGAATTGATGATAAGAACCGGTATCCGGCTGTGACAAGTTTTACAATAGGAGCGCATCTGACGTTTTAACGTCACCATTTGCTTATTCCGAATTAAATAATTCATTTTCAAACCCATTCATTATGAAAATGCGTCAGAAATTATATTTATCATTTTCAGTTATAGCATTACTTACGCTCTCCTGTAATAATAATCTTGATGAAAAGGTTTATTCAGAGCTTACAGAGGAGTCGTATACCTATACAAATGCCGTTCAGGCGATTGGTATTGCTTATGCCAACATGAGAGGAATGCTGTCTCATACCAATTATTATATGTCCCAGGAGTCAACATCAGACGCGATTGTGATGCCGGCTAATGCATCGGGCTGGGATGACGGAGGCATTTACAGGAGGATGCATCTGCATACCTGGAACTCCGAAAATGTACAGCTTTCAAGTATGTGGAACACCTATTATGCAGGAGTAATCAACAGCAACAGGCTTATTGACCAGCTGGAGTCGGGGAAAGTACCTCCTTCCGGTTCAGAAACCAAAGAAGGGCTTATTGCAGAAGTGAGAACCATCCGTGCCTTTTTCTATTGGTTATTACTTGATAATTTCGGTGATGTCCCGCTGATTACTACCCGAACAGACGAATTACCGGAAAAAACAGACAGAAAGGAAATATTTCAGTTTGTAGTACAGGAACTCACTGAGGCCATCCCGGCTCTTCAGGAAGAACGGGGCAGTCTTTATTATGGCCGCTTTAACAAATGGGCGGGAAAAACCCTGCTTGCCAATGTATATCTCAACGCTGCAGTATATGCCGGGGAATCCAGATGGAATGAGGCTATTAAAGAATGTGATGATATTATCGCCTCAGGTAAGTATCAATTGGAAAGCGGGTTGAAGGATGCTTTTAAAACAGATAATGCCAATTCTCCTGAAATCATCTTTGCAATCCCTTTTGACGAAAACAGGGCAGGCGGTTTCAGTGTTCATATGTTTTCATTACATGGTTCACTGAAAGGGAAATTTAATATGCAGGCCACACCATGGGGATCGGGTTCTGCCATGGGGGTAAGCCAGTTTATTGATACGTATGATCAGGATGATGAACGTTTATCCGGTTTCTGGATGACGGGTCCCCAGTTTGCAACCGACGGTGTTACCCCACTGCTGGGAAGTTATGACCAGGGGGGGAAGCCTATTTCTTTCAGCAAAGATCTTCCTGATGGAGTGTATACAGGTGAAGCGGAGGGGTACAGGATGAATAAGTTTGAGGTAAAAGAAGGGGCAATGGGTAGTTTAAGTAATGATTTTCCGTTTTTCAGATATGCCGAAGTACTTTTAATAAAAGCAGAGTGTTTGCTCAGAACCGGCAAAAGTGAAGAAGCAGCGACCTTGGTTACACAGGTCCGTCAGAGGGCTTTTAAGGATAAACCCGGAAAAGCAGTTGTTTCGGGAAACCAGCTCGAAGCCAATAGCCTGTACAAATACGGATATGTAGAGAATTACAAAATAGTGGATGAAGGTGATCAGAGCCCGGTAGTATTCGGAAGAATGCTGGACGAGCTGGGATGGGAATTTGCATGGGAAGGTCACAGAAGACGTGATATGATCCGTTTTGGTGTCTATACGACCAAAAGCTGGTTATCGCATAAGCCTGCCGGTCAGATGAGGGCAGTTTTCCCGCTACCGCAGATTGCTATTAATTCGAACCCCAGACTGGTTCAGAACCCTGCATATCAGTAAATAAAACTGCCGGAGGAGCAGCAGATACAGAAGCTGCTCCTCCGGTTTTGTTTCAGTTGATTTGCTAAAGCGTGTATTTAAATTATTTCAGAAATGATGATATGAACCTGTAAAGGTATTTATGTACAGATTGACAGAATTATTATGATGCAGACATCGGTTGGAATACATTACAGGCTCCTGCTTTTGTACACTTACCTGTTGATAGTGTTCCCGTCATGGGGGCAGGTAAAAGTTTTAAACCCTGACAACTATTATCATTATATAAAAGCCTTTAACAGTAATGATACAGAACTGTATAAACAGCATATTCCGAACGACGAAGCATGGGAGTTTCTTTCAGAGAATATTCCGGTTTTTGACTGTCCGGATAAACAGTTGGAGAGAACTTATTATTTCCGGTGGTGGACTTTCAGAAAACATATAAAGAAAACGGCAGATGGATATATCATTACGGAATTTCTTCCACAGGTGGGATGGTCAGGCAAGCACAATTCCATCAACTGTCCGGCCGGCCATCATTTTTACGAAGGAAGGTGGTTGAAAAACCCGGTATATCTTAAGGAGTATGCTGAGTTCTGGTTTAAACATGGTGGAAATCCCCGTTCCTATAGTTTCTGGGCAGCCGATGCCATGAATGGTTTTTTAAAAGTTCACACAGACAGGCAATTGATGAGATCCCTGTTACCTGATCTTGACCTGAATTTCAAAGAATGGGAAAAAAGCAGGATGGATTCAACAGGTTTATTCTGGCAGATTGACAATCTGGATGGCATGGAAGTATCAGTATCCGGTGCTCTGAATAAAGATCATTCAGGGTACAGGGCAACGATCAACAGTTATATGTTCGGAGATGCCCGTGCGATCAGTGAAATGGCGCGGATTGCTGATCAGGATCGGCTTGCAGATTATTACAGTCAAAGGGCCGGTTTGCTTAAAAGGAATATTTTAGAATATCTCTGGGATGAGAAGGATAGCTTTTTTAAAGTGATTCCGAGAGGAGACCCTGCCATGCCGAAAGCGAAAGTAAGAGAACTGCATGGCTTTACACCCTGGTATTTTTCGGTTCCTGAAGAAAAGCATTCAGTCGCCTGGCGGCAGGTTCTTATGCCGGAAGGGTTTTATGCGCCTTATGGCCTGACAACTACAGAACAGCGAAACCCGGGCTATCAACTGGCTTATGAAGGTCATGAATGCCAGTGGAACGGTCCAAGCTGGCCTTTTGCTACGTCCATTACCCTGACAGGCATGATTAATCTGTTGAATGATTATCAGCAAAGCGAGATTAATTCCCGTGATTTTCTTGATCAGTTATTGATTTACAGCCGGGCCCATGAGCTTACGCTGGACAATGGCTTTATTGTGCCATGGATAGATGAAAATCTCAATCCCTATACAGGTGACTGGATTTCAAGAACCCGGTTAAAAACATGGAAAAACGGTACATGGTCAGCTGAAAAGGGTGGAAAAGAAAGAGGGAAAGATTATAATCATTCGACGTTCTGTGATTTAATTATTTCCGGGTTGATAGGTATCCGTCCTGATCATGAGAATAGTTTGGTGATTAATCCGCTGATTTCTGAAAAAGAATGGGATTATTTCTGTTTGGATCAGGTAAAATATCACAATAAAATACTTACGATACTATATGATAAAACGGGCAGGAAATATCACAGAGGATCGGGTTTTCAGATTTTGGTTGATGGAGTAGAGAAAGCAAAAACAACGGTTCCGCAAAAAATCACAATTAAACTTTAACTTTTAAATACTTTACATGGTATGTTAAAAAATACCTTTCTATTTATTCTGACTTCCCTGTTGATCGGATGGGGTTGTGCTCAGAAACAAAATGTTTCGCAAAGTAAAAACAGTAATGTTGAGCCCCGAAGAGCTGAAGTCCTTTTTCTTGGACATAACAGTAAACATCACGATTCCGGAAAATATGGTCCCTGGATGGCCATTAAACTCTTCAGAAGTGGTATTAATATGACTTATACCACCAGTCTGGATGACCTGAATCCGGACAATCTGGCTAAGTATGATGGCTTGATTATCTACGCCAATCACGACGAATTGCCAAAACCCCAGGAAGACGCTCTGAAGGCTTTTGTCGAAGGAGGAAAGGGGTTAATTCCGCTCCACTCTGCCAGTGGCTGCTTCCGTAATTCCGAATGGTATATCAAAACCATCGGCGGTCAGTTTGCTTCGCACAAAACGGGCATTTTTAAAAATACCATTCTCAAACCGGATCATGCCGTGATGAAGGGTATTGATGCCTTTGAGACCTTTGATGAAACCTATGTCCATAAAAACCTGAATCCTGATATAATCGTTCTGGGAGAAAGAGTGGAGGGCGATCATCACGAGCCTTATACCTGGGTAAGAACCGAAGGGAAAGGAAGGGTTTTTTATACTGCTTACGGACATGAGGACAAAACCTGGACAAATGGGGGCTTCCTTGATCTGGTAAGAAATGGAGTACTTTGGGCATTGGGTGATCAGGTCAGAAAGCAGATCGAAGCGCTGAACATTCCCGATGTGGATATTTATCAGGCGGATACGATAGCAGCCTATACGCAGCGTCACATTGTTCCTAAAATGCAGCAGGCGCTTTCTCCTGCCGAATCACAGAAACTCACTCAGATTCCGGTTGATTTTGATATTAAACTGTTTGCCGCCGAACCGGATATTACCAACCCCATTGCCATGTCATGGGATGAAAGAGGCCGTCTCTGGATTGTGGAATCGGTAGATTACCCGAATACCTTTAAGGAAACGGACGGAGCCGCAAACGACCGTATTAAAATCTGTGAAGATACCGACGGCGATGGCGTCGCTGATAAGTTTACTGTATTTGCCGATAATCTGAATATTCCTACCAGTATGGTATTTGCAAATGGGGGTGTAATAGTGTCGATGGCTCCTGATTTTGTATTCCTGAAGGATACAAACGGTGATGATGTGGCAGATGTGCGGGAAGTGATCATGACCGGCTGGAATAAGTTTGATACACACGCCGGTCCTTCCAATCTTCAGTATGGTTTTGATAATAAGATCTGGGGTGTGACCGGTTATTCCGGATTTAACGGTACTCTCAACGGGAAACAGGTAACTTTCCCGCAAGGGGTGTATCACTTCAAGCCTGACGGCAAAGATTTTGAGTACCTGGCGACTACCAGCAATAATACCTGGGGACTTGGTTTTTCAGAAGATAATAATGTCTTTATCTCCACAGCCAATAACACGCACAGTGCTTTTTATTCTATTCCTGGAAAGCATACACAGCGTTTTATGGGGGGGGATAAGCCCTCGATTCAGTCTGTTCAGAAAATTGACGGACATTATGATGCACATTCATTAACACCCAATCTGCGGCAGGTTGACGTTGTAGGTGGGTTTACTTCAGCAGCTGGTCACCATTTATACACCGCCAGAAACTTCCCCAAAGAATACTGGAACCGTATCGCTTTTGTTTGTGAACCTACCATCAGATTGGTGCATAATGCAGTGATAGAACGCGACGGGGCAGGTTTTGCAGAAAAAGACGGCTGGAATTTTGCAGCCAGTTCTGATGAATGGTTCGGGCCGGTACAGGCTACAGTAGGGCCGGATGGCGCCGTCTGGATTTCTGATTGGTACAATTTCATTATCCAGCATAATGTGTTTGTTCCTCGGCAGGCTCCTTCCGAATTCGTACTTCCGTTTATTGAGCAGCCTCACGGGCAGGGCAATGCTTTTCACAGTGAAATGCGGGATCTGAACCATGGCCGGATTTATCGTGTGATTTATAAAAATGCAAAGAATAACCAGCAGCTGAAATTGTCGAAATCAGACTTGCCCGGATTGCTGGCTGCTCTGGAAAATGATAATATGTTCTGGAGAATGACCGCACAGCGTCTGCTGGTGGAAAGTCAGAATAAGTCGGCCATTCCGGGATTACTGAAAATTGCTGCTAACAAATCGGTAGATGAAATTGGCCTTAACAGCCCTGCTATACATGCTTTATGGACATTGCACGGCTTGGGCGTGGTAAATACAGCTAATCAGGAAGTACTAAAAGCGGTAGAATCAGCATTGACACATCCGGCAGCTGGTGTACGGAAGGCGGCAGTTCAGATTTTACCGGCAACATTGGAAAGCTATGGCCTGCTGGTTAAATATAATCTTCTTCAGGATACTGATCTGAATACGCGCCTGGCGGCATGGATTGCTGTTGCCGATTATCCTTCTGATGAGGAAATGGGAGCAGCTGTTTACAAAGCCGCTCAGGATAAGACAAATGAAGAAGATAAATGGATGTCCAAAGTACTGCATGCAGCCGCAGCCCGTCATGAAGAAGGTTTCCTGAAGGCCTTTGCCGGTAATTCTTCAGATTCTTTTGCAAAAGAAATTGCCACGGCTCTTGAAACTGAGCAATACAGTATGGGTAGAAGAAATACGATCCCTTTCTCGCCGGATGTTTCAGCTAAGGAAATATCAGTTACGACTACGTTAAGTAAAAATCAGGAAGGAAAGCTGGAAGGCTTTGTGGTGGGACAGGGTGGTCAGGAAGGCGGATATGCGCTTTATGTAAAAGAAGGAAAGGTAATATTTGGAGTAACGCAGCACGGTTCGCATGTGAAAATTGCTACAGAAAATCCGCTTCCGGAAAAGTTCAGCGTAACAGCGGAACTGAAAGAAGGAGGAGCTATGTCTTTGCTGATTGATGGAAAAGTGGTAGCTACCGGCAAAGCACATATGATTTTTGCCACACCTGTATGGCCGGCTTTGCGCTCCGGCGAGGATTATGATACCCGCGACAGGCTGGGTGATTATACCGGAAAATTCCCTTTCGAAGGAAATGTACAGGATACGAAAGTAATTTTAAGGAAACCGTCAGCGCAAACGGCTGTTGCAAAAACATCGGCAGTTACGCAATCGGGGAATGGATTTCAGGTCAACCTTTCCGTAGTACCGGATATGATGCAGTATACCGAGAAGCTGATCACTGTAAAAGCAGGTCAGAAAGTAGTGATTTTCTTTGATAATCCGGATGGTATGCAGCATAACCTGCTGATCATTAAACCGGGGACGTTGCAGAAAGTAGGAAAAGCTGCCGATGATATGCTCCGCGACCCTAAAGCTGCTGATAAGCAATATGTGCCGTCAATACCTGAAATCCTTCATTATACCCGCTTGCTTAACACAGGAGAAAGCGTAAGCCTGGAATTTATTGCTCCGGATCAACCGGGTGATTATCCTTATGTATGTACCTTCCCGGGACACTGGCGCGGTATGAACGGGATTTTGCGGGTTGAAAAGTAATGTAAGAAAAGAACGGCCTTGGGCGTTTCCTGATAACCTTAAACATGTACAATTAACCATTTTAACAATGATTCGCAAAATAACACAGTGCTTTCTGCTGATACTGGCAGTAACCATATCGGGATACTCCGGAGCACCGGAAAAGAAATCAAAAACGATACGCGCTTTGCTGGTAGGTGGAGGAGAGTCCCATGATTTTGACAAATGGTACAAGGAAGCAGATGTGCAGACACTGAGTGCTAATGGGTTTGCAGAAGTTCAGTATACCAGCGATCCTTCGGCGATTCTGGATAAACTATCCGGGATTGATGTCCTTATCCTGAGTAATAACCAGCCGATTCCGGATCAGGCCACACGGGAAGCCATTTTCAGTTTTGTCAATAGTGGTAAAGGGCTGGTTTTGTTACATGCGGCGATGTGGTACAACTGGAAGGACTGGTCGGAATATAACAAAGAGTTGGTGGGTGGTGGCTCCAAAGGGCACGATAAGTATGGTCCTTATGAAGTGAAAATCCAGAAGAAGCACGCGATTACTAAAAATGTGCCTTCATCCTTTACACTTTCTGATGAGCTGTACTATTACATTCCGGATCCTTCCGCTACACCTGTGGAGGTACTGGCCGATGCAAAGTCACCTCATTCAGGAAAAGTATTTCCCAGCATATTTGTCGTTAAACACCCCAAGAGCCGGATAGCCGGAATCGCTCTGGGGCATGACGCGGCTTCTCACGAACTGGAAGCCTATAAAACATTACTTAAAAATGCAGTGAAATGGGCTGCAGGAAAAAAATAAACTGACTTAATTTTCTTAATTTTTTAAAAGCACATTGTAATGAGCCAAAAACAGATCACCGTTGTTATCGTTGGAATGGGATTCGGGAAAGAATTTATCCCTATTTATCAGAGTCATCCCAATATAAAAGCTGTGGGAATTTGTACCCGTAACCGCCAGACTCTGGATGAGCTGGCCACTAAATATAATCTGGACAGAAATCTTTGTTTTGAACATTTTGAAGATATTCCTCATCGTGAGGATGTTGATGCCATTCATGTGGTAACGCCTGTTCCGGAACATGCCCAAATGACGCTGGCGTCGCTGAATGCGAATAAACATACAGCCTGTACAATTCCTATGGCCATGACCGTGGAAGATTGTAAGGCGATCGTTGAAGCCAAGCGGCGGTCGGGAAAAGTGTATATGATGATGGAAACAGCGTTGTATACCCGTGAGTTTTTGTATGGCCTCAAGCTGGCTGAAACCGGACAACTCGGTAAAATTCAGTTTGTCCGCGGTTCTCATATTCAGGATATGAGTATGGATGGCTGGGCCGAATACTGGAAAGGCTATCCGCCCATGCTGAATGGAACACACGCTATTTCGCCATTACTCAAAATTAACAATACAATTGCCGAAACAGTGGTTTGTCATGGGTCAGGGCAACTGAGTGAAGATCTGGCAAGCCGGTACGGCTCTCCTTTTGCAGTAGAAACGGCTACTTTTACCCTGAAAAATTCCAATGTTGTGGCGGAAGCTACCCGTTCTTTGTTTGATGTGGTCAGACAATATCGTGAAAGCTATGATGTCTACGGAACCAAAATGTCTTTTGAGTGGGAGCAGCTTCAGGATGAAAACCATGTAATTTTTGACGGTGGAGAAAATGCGGAACGGATCGACGTTCCGGATACGGATGAACTGCTCATCGAACCGATCAAGCATTTTACAAAAAGAGAAAAAATTGACGACCCTAACCACGTTTCCTTCCTTCAGGGAGCAGGGCATGGCGGCTCACACCCGCATCTGGTGCAGGAGTTTGTCGCTGCAATTGTAGAGGGCCGCGATTCGGCGGTTGATGCAGCTCTGGCTGCTAATTACACTTGTGCCGGAATATGTGCGCATGAATCGGCTATGAAGGGGGGAATTCGTATTAATATCCCTGATTTCAGCGCATAATTAACTATTTTGATTACGGTTTCCCGCAGTTGGGAAACCGTTTTATTTTAAACAGGAATCAGAATGCTGTTTGGTGCAAGTACATTTATCTGGGTTTCCCCGTTTTCATCTGGTCATATTGATTTACTTACCAAAGTAAAGAATATGGGTTATGACATTATTGAAATAGCAGTGGAGGATGCCTCTATTATTGATTGGAAATTAATTAAAGGTATAGCAGATGATCTGGATCTGAAAATTACGATCAGTGGTGCTTTTGGTATGGAACGGGATATTTCCAGTACAGAGGCCGGTTATCGGAAAACGGGGAGACAATACATTATTGATTGTATTAAAATAGCGGCTGAAACGGGTAGCCCGCTTTTCGGAGGGCCTTTGTATTCAGCTGTCGGGAAGACCCGTCTGGTTTCGGAAGATCAGAAAAAACAGGAACGGGCATGGTGTGTGGAAATATTGTCAGAAGTCAGCCGCATTGCCGGAGATTACGGTGTTACACTGGGACTGGAACCGCTCAACCGCTTTGAGACCGATATGATTAACACAGTCGATCAGGCATTATCTCTTACAGATGAGGTAGGCAATCCAAACCTGAAGCTGGTACTGGACACCTTTCACGCCAATATTGAAGAAAAGGATATTGCGGCTTCAATCCGTAAAATCGGGAAAGACAGGCTGTGTCACATCCAGGGAAATGAAAGTGACAGAGGTACTCCCGGAACGGGGCATCTGGAATGGGCTGAGATTAAATCAGCACTTGATGAAATAGGCTATGATGGCGCAATGGTTATCGAAACATTCGGACAACCTTCCAGAGAACTCGCGCGGGCGGCGTGTATATGGCGGCCATTGGCCAATAGTGCAGATGAACTGGCCAGTGAAGGATTAGCTTTTTATAAACAGATGTTTTCCTGAAAAACTCCTGCAAAAATAGCATTATGAAAGACACAGGATTTCTATGGATGTTACTGCTGGCTTTCAGCAATGGAATTATTACTGCACAAAGCCAGGAGTCTTTTCAAAACCCTGTTTTTGAGCCTATACTGGCTGATCCTACGGTGATCCGCTCTGAAAATGGCATATTCTATGCTTACGGTACTCAGGATGACTGGGGTGACGGACAGGGGAGTCGTCTGGTGCCGGTTATTAAATCACAGGATCTGGTAAAGTGGGAATATCTGGGAAATGCTTTTCAGACAAAGCCCGGCTGGAAAGAGAAGGGCGGAATCTGGGCGCCTGATGTAGTGAAAGTAGGTAACAGGTACCATTTGTATTACGCGTTTTCTGTTTGGGGTGACGTTAATCCCGGTATCGGTCTTGCGGTTGCTGATACTCCTGCAGGTCCTTTTAATGATTTGGGAAAGCTGTTTCTTAGCGATGAAATCAAGGTTCCTAATTCAATTGATCCGTTTTATTGGGAAGAAGGTGGAAGAAAATACCTGTTCTGGGGGAGTTACAGCAATGCAGCCGATCAGGGTACTTATATGGTGGAATTATCAGACGATGGTAAATCGGTACCTGATCTGAATAAGAAGGTCAAAGTTGCAGCAGGGGATTTTGAGGCGGTAGTGATACATAAGCGGGGAAAGTACTATTATTTCATTGGCTCAAAAGAGAATTGCTGCGAAGGAGAAAACAGTAAATATCATCTCCGGGTGGGGCGCTCGGAGAATCTGTCCGGCCCGTTTCTGGACAAAGAAGGCCGTGATCTGAAAGACCGTGGAACAGGCACAGTTATCCTTGAGGGGAATGATATTTTTGCCGGTCCGGGCCATAATTCCAGAATCTTTTCTGATAAGCACCGGAACGACTGGGTATTGTACCATGCCATTTTGAAAAGTAATCCCAGGGTAAAAAGTGGTGCTAACCGCAGGGTACTGATGCTTGGAAAAGTAATCTGGGAAAATGACTGGCCATCTCTCGAAACCGGAATGCCAGTAAAAGACAACCATAATGGGCCCGTCTGGAAATAAATGATCTTATCAGTGTAACTTAGACTAATCCATGAATGAGAAGAAACAGAAATACCGGGATTACTTTATTCTGTGTGCGAGAGTATTGATCGCCTGGAATTTCTTTAGCTACGGCTTTGGTAAATTGTCAGGAGGACAATTTGGAATATCAGCTGCCGAAATGGCAACCCCCGTTCAGGAATTAGGGCTTTTTAAGCTTTCATGGTATCTGTTTGACCACGAACCATTCAAATCATTTATCGGTATTTCACAAATAATTGCTTCGCTGCTTTTGTTGTACAATCCGACATTGATTTTCGGAGCGTTACTTTCTGTTCCTATTCTCGCCAATATTCTGATCGTAGATATCACTTATATTAAAATGCCCGGTTTTTACTGGCGGCTTTCGTTTTACCTGATTTTGGATTTTTTAATTCTCTGGCATTACAGAGAAAGAGTTATTCCTGCAATCAGAAGTCTTGTTCTGAGCCTTAAACCCAGGTTTGAATATCCTTTCTGGGCCTATTTGATTTTACCCGTAATGGCCATAGCTCTTGAAATGGCAGGTACTATTCCGAGGTTATTGACGGGTATGCTCTTCAACCCGACGGAAACATGGAAAGGATTATCTCAGATTCCTGATTTAATTTCAGAGGTTTCAAAACAGATTTTCAGATGATAACTTACCTGGAGTAAGGTCTTCTTTACAATCCGGCTTTTGGGTAAAAAAAATAGAGAAGTGTGCTGTATTGCTGATGAATTCATTGGGTATGGTTTTCTGTAAGGTATTTCATGCTGTCCATCGGTTCAATAAAGAAACTACCTTGCTTTCCCTTTATTTTGTGACACCAGTCCGGTTATTTTGCAGAGAAAAGGGAACAACCCCAACCACTGCGGTACAATGTGATCCTGCCCGGTTTGTTGAAGTATCCTGTTAAATATTTAGATTTACGTCTGATGTATAATAGGGTTGCGTAGTTGAACTCTGTTATTGTATGGATGACGTGGATTTGTTTAAATTAAGGTTTATTCACAATAGAGAATTACTTCTTTCTGATGCTGTGGGTAAAGTTATTCTCTTGCGGGCTTTTAAGTGAAATAGGATATATGTTCCCAAAAGCAAAGAACATTAGAAAGTTTGCCGACCGAATCTTGTTAACTGAATGATATGATATTTGTAATTTTTCAGTCTTCAGACTGGACGTTATTTTTCGGGCGTTTTCACCCGATTCTTGTACATTTTCCGATTGGGTTCTTACTGCTTGGGTTTTTACTGGAACTTGCCGGAAGATCCGGAAAGGTGGAGGTATCCCGGAGTAGTCTCACGTTCATTTATCTGCTGTCGGCAATTGGGGCCACTTTTGCCTGCATTGCCGGATATTTGTTATCGCTGAGCGGAGGCTATGAGGAGGAGTTACTGAGCAGTCATATGTGGAGAGGGATAGGTGTTGCGTTGTTTAGCTGGCTGCTTTGGGCTATAAGGTCCGATCGTTTCGCCGAAAAGCTGAAGAAGGGCTCTGTGCTGGTTACACCACTGCTGGTTTTTCTGGTAATACTGGTCTTTTCGACAGGCCATTTGGGGGGAGCCCTTACTCATGGTGACGGGTATGTTTTCCAGTATGCTCCTGAACCTTTCCGTACCTGGTTTGGTGGAGATGAAGCCGGAACAGTTGTTGAAATCAAGCCACTTGCCAACGTCAGCCAGGCGGTAGTCTACCATGATATAGTACAGCCGATTCTTGATACTAAATGTGTGCAATGCCACGGAGCCAAAAAAAGTAAAGGTGATTTACGGTTGGATAACCTCAGCCAGATCATGAAAGGAGGGGAAAACGGCATGGTTGTGGAGAAAGGCAAAGGCAAAACCAGCGAGCTTGTAGCCAGGGCTTTGTTGCCATTGTCGGATGATGGCCATATGCCCCCCAAAGGCAAGCAGCAACTGACCGATGAGCAGATACTGTTGCTGACCTGGTGGATTGATAATGGTGCTGATGGTGAAAAGAAAGTGGCTGATTTCGAGGCGGATGAATTGGTAGCAAAAGCATTGGAAGGATTAGGGGAAACGGGTGACGCAGCTCCGTCGCCAGGGCGTGCATCCGAAACCTTCCTGGCTGCGTTGAATCCGGCTCCGGCTTCAGCGGAAAGCGTAGAAAATCTGAGAAAAGCAGGATTGCTGGTTTCGACATTAGCTAGCGAAAATAATTGTCTGGAAGTAAGTGCCGTTAATGCGCCTGACTTTTCAGATGAAAAAAGTAAATTATTAGTACAGATTAAAGATCAGCTCGTCTGGCTGAAACTGGGCCGTACCGGTATTACTGATGAAGCATTGAAAAATATCGGTCAGCTGACCAATCTGACAAAACTGAACCTTGAATACAATGCGGTTTCATCGAAGGGTCTGGAAAATCTGCTTGCTCTTCAGCACCTGGAATACCTGAACGTCATAGGCACAAAGCTGGATGATGCAGGATTGAATCAACTGGCGGGTATTAAATCACTGAAACATATTTATATCTGGCAGTCGGGAGTAACGGAATCCGGGCTGGCTGCTATCAGGGAAAAAAGACCTGATCTGGTGATAACAGGAGGGATGACTGAAAAGGAAGTGGCAGATTTTATTGAAATTGGGAAGAAGGGTACAGATCCTGAAAAATAACCGGAACAAAAATGATGATTTTCAGAATCGGGCTGACCATTGTATTGGCACTGGGATTTACTACCTGCAAAGTTGTCAGGAAAGATACGCATGCAGACATTTCGGATGTTGCTGCCAATGAAGAAGTAGCAGCTGCATTAAGGAAGTTTGAAGGAAGAGGTGCGCTTACTGATGATTCGCAGCCCACATCTGCGGTTCAGGCGTTGGCCGGATTTACATATCCTGATGACCTGACCATGGAGCTGGTGTTAGCTGAGCCACTGGTATGTCAGCCATTATTTATGAATTTCGATCACAGAGGCCGTTTGTGGGTAGTGCAATATCAGCAATATCCCTATCCCAAAGGATTAAAAGTGATGAGTATTGATGAGCATCTCCGTATCCGGTTCGACAAGATGCCGGAAGCCCCGCCATCAGGTAGTAAAGGAGCTGATAAAATAACAGTCTATGAAGATACGGACGGAGATGGTCAGTTTGATAAAGCGACTGATGCTGTTACAGGATTAAATATAGCCACAAGTGTGGTCCTGGGCAGAAAGAAAATATGGGTACTTAATCCACCCTATCTTATCGCTTTTCCGGATACTGATGAAGATGGGATTCCTGATGGGAAACCTGAGGTGCATTTATCCGGTTTCGGACTTGAGGATACCCATGCGGTGGCTAACAGTTTACGTTGGGGACCTGATGGCTGGCTATATGGCGCTCAGGGAAGTACAACAACAGCAACGATCAACTCTGCTGCATCAAAAAATGTGGCCTTTAAAGGACAGGCAATATGGCGGTATCATCCTGATACCCATATTTTTGAAGTATTTGCTGAAGGTGGGGGAAACACTTTTTATGTAGAAATTGACGATAAGGGCCGGATTTATTCGGGAGATAACGGCTATTCGAGAGGAATGTATTATAAACAGGGCGGTTACTACCCCAGAAACCTGGATAAGCACGGCCCATACACCAATCCTTATACTTTCGGAAGATTACCAAACATGCCGCTGGAAGGAAAGAATATGCGGTTTACCCATGCGTGGTTGAAATACCAGGGAGGAAAACTCCCTTTAAAGTATAATAACAAAATAATAGCGGTCAATCCTTTGCAAAGCTTTTTGCAGGTGTCAAGGTTTGAGGAAAACGGGTCTGGTTTTAAAAATGTAGACGAAGAGATTATCCTGCGTACACAGGACCGCTGGTTCCGGCCTGTGGATATCAAAGCAGGTCCTGATGGTGCTGTTTATCTGGCTGATTGGTATGACAGCCGTCTTTCCCACGTAGATGCGCGCGACACCTGGCATAAATCCAGTGGGAGAATCTATCGTCTGAGATCCAAAGAAAATAAGAGCAGTTACCCACCATTTGATTTGTCGAAATATTCTGACGGTCAGTTGATCGGGCTGTTGTCTGACTCTAACCGGTGGTTCCGGCAACAGGCGCTCAGGATCATCGGAGACCGGAAGGATAAATCGATAATCCCTCAGCTGAAAAAATTATTGATTGAGCAGGACGGACAGCTTGCACTGGAGGCCTTATGGGCGATTAACCTTACAGGAGATTTTGATGATGGTATTGCCACAATAGGGCTTGCGCATCAGGATCCGTTTGTTCGGATGTGGTCGGTAAGACTGCTGGGAGATAAAAAGCAGGTTTCGGACGAAGCAGCGGGATTACTTAAAGCCCTGGCAATAAAGGAAACACATCCGGAAGTGAGAAGCCAGTTAGCATCTTCTGCGAAGCGGATTCCCGTGAATGCGGCTATCGGAATTTTACAGAATCTGTTACAAAATAACGCTGATCAGTCAGATCCGGATATTCCATTGCTGATATGGTGGGCACTTGAATCTAAGATCGAAAGTAATCCGAAAGAGGTGCTGGCCTTGTTTGACAACACTGCAATCTGGCAAAATCCGATAGTCAGGGAAATACTTAGCCGGAATCTTGCACGAAGGTTGATTTTATCGGGTAAGGGAGCGGATCTGGATGTATGCGCGCAACTATTAAAAAAAGTACCGTCGGTGAAAGACGGACAGGCCATAATTGCAGGTATTCAGGAAGGGTTAACAGGAAGGCCGTCCATACTTCCTCCGTCTTTACTCTCAGCTATAAAACCTTTTCAGCAGGAGTTCAGACAAGAGGTACTGTCCATTTCTTTACGTCAAAAAGAGGTATGGGCGGTGGAAGAAGCACTGAGGCTGGTAACCGATCCCGGAACACCTGAAACAGAAAAGCTGTTGCTGATCGCCATATTAGGGGAAGTAAGAGAGCCTCGTGCAGCAAACGTATTCCTGAACCTGCTGCAGCATAGTTCCGATGACTTAAAGAAAGCTGCTTTACGGGCATTGCAGTATTTTGAGGAAAAGGAGGTAAGTGAAAAAATAATGCATATTTATCCTCAGGCACTAAGTGGCAATAATGAGTTAAAATCAGCTGTTATGTCTTTACTGGTAAGCCGGCCAGTGTGGACCAGGCAATTCCTTGCAGTACTTGAAGAGGGGAAATATATTAGGATGGAGGAAGTGCCGGACGGGATTATTCAACGACTACTCATCTCAAATGATGCGGATATTGTTAGTTCTGCATCCAGACTATGGCCATCAAAAGCAAGTGCTGATGCCAAAGTGAAGTTACAGCGAATGGAGGAAGTAAAGCAGCTTCTGAAAAACGGAGAGGGGAACAGAGAGAATGGAAGACTGTTATTTGCCAGTAACTGTGGTGCATGTCACAAGTTGTTTAAAGAAGGCGGAAACATCGGTCCTGATCTTACGGGTTATGATCGGCAGAACGAGAATGACATTATTATGAATACGGTAGATCCTGGTGCAGAAATCAGGGAAGGATATGTATTGTATCAGATAGAGACCAAAGACGGGCGGCATTTGGCAGGTAAATTAACAGGACAAAATGGGGCCAGTTTTATCATTCAGTTGATGACAGGAGATTTAGTGACCATTCCGGAGACTCAGATTCTGAAAATGGAAGCACAATCAGTCTCATTAATGCCGGAGGGGTTGCTGGATAATCTGAAGGATCAGGAGATAAGGGATCTCTTTGCATTTATAAAACAAGCTGATACAAAATAAAGACAACAGATCAAATGAAACAGGATACCGTTTTGTTAAGCCTGCACCAGAATGGATACAGGCTTTCTTAGGAGAGGGTATTTAAAGTTTTAAAGTATATAATACTGTTTTTGTAGTCAGGGATAGATTCAGATTTAAAGAATAGGCTTAATCAATAACTGTACATCGTAATAATTCAGCATGCTATTGTCATTGCCGATACGTAGTAAAATTGCCTGTGATTATTAAGAATATAGTCAAAAATAGAATTTATTAACATCTCAAAAAATGACTTTCGTCAGTTTTGCTATAGTTTGGGTGAGGTGACTATATTGATCAGGATAATAAAGTATAGAGAGATTTTTAATTATGTATTTGATAATCAGTGCTTTTTGGTATTAATTTTAATTTTTCTATCATTTCATCAGGTAGAGAAGTCAGCTTTCTTTTTTGTAAATTTATCCAGGCGCCATCAACATTTACTATAGCCGACAATGTTCCATCACCTCGAAATATTTCGTGTCTGAATGAAAATCTTGAACCGTCCTCCCGTGATCGGGTCATTTCGCACGTGACTGAAACGGTGTCACCGGATAAGATTTCCCTGTAGTATACAAGCTCTTCCCTGAATAAAACCGGGCCAATATCATGTTGAGAAAATACTGTATCATCCAGGCCTATGCTATTAAGCAGATTTAATCTTGCCTGTGCACCGAAATCGGCATAAGCCGAATGCCTCAAATGGCGGTTGGCATCAATTTGTGACCATAAAACCGGACCTTCGTAAAATACATTTTTCATTGCTGACAATTAAGTTGTGTTTTTGTAAGCTGAATTACCGCGTGATTGCCAAAAATAAACGGATATGCCGGAATATTATAAATCCGGGCCCTGTAAATTAATAAAAAAAGAATGCTGTAGTTAATCTGAAGGTCCGGCAGAACCGTTGATAGCAGCTCTTATACATTCCCGGGCCTTAGTTTATGCTTCCGGCTGCCGGAAGCTTTAGAGGGGATAATTTTCCTGTACTTATAATTTATGTTATTTTCGCTTTTCAAATAAGTTATCCTTCAACAAATTTCATGCAGGTGAATAAAATAGGTTTATTGTTTATGTTGCTATTGCCGGTATTGTCCTCCGGGCAGAAAAAAGCGGTCACTTTAGAGGAAATCTATGGGCAAAATTCCGGAGTTTTTGCAACCCGTACTGTGAGTGGTGTTAACTGGATGAAATCAGGGGGGTATTATTCCACTCTGGAGCCGGGTAAAGTTGTGAAGTATAATATCAGTACAGGCCAGGCCGAAGAAGTTTTGTTTGATCAGGGTATTTCCAGAGTGGAAGGGACTGACAAATTAATAAATATTGCGGATTATGAACTTAGTGATGATGAGAACCGACTGTTGTTAACCACAGATCCGGAAGCGATCTACAGACGCAGTTTTAAAGCCGAATATTATGTATTTGACAGGTCAGCCGGGAAACTGACCCGGCTTTCAGATAAAGGGAAGCAGCAGTATGCCACTTTTTCGCCGGATGGAGAGAAAGTAGCATTCGTAAGGGATAATAATCTGTTTGTAAAAGATCTGGCAAAGGGTACTGAATCGGCTGTTACTACTGACGGTAAATTTAATCATGTTATTAACGGGGCCGCAGACTGGGTATATGAAGAAGAATTTGCATTTGCCAAAGCATTCAGCTGGTCACCGGATGGACAAAAAATCGCCTATTACCGTTTTGATGAGTCGCAGGTGGCGGAGTATAATATGCAGTTATGGGGTGGTTTGTATCCGAATGATTACCGTTTTAAATATCCCAAAGCAGGGGAAGCTAATTCTGTGATAGAAATCAGGGTTTATCATCTTGAATCAGGAAAGCATGTAAGTATGGAAATCGGTTCAGAAAAAGATATCTATATACCCAGAATGCAATGGACCAAAGATAATAACCTTTTATCCATCACAAGGATGAACCGTTTACAGAACCAGCGTGATATTATTCATGCTGATGCTGAGACCGGAGCTGCAACAACTGTTCTGACTGAAAAGAGCGAGGCGTATGTGGATGCTGATTTTACAGATGACCTGATTTACCTGAAAGACGGCAAACATTTTATTTATTCCAGTGAGCAAAGCGGATTTAAACACCTGTACCTCTATTCCATGACAGGAGAGCTGGTCCGGCAACTCACTTCAGGGGACTGGGAAGTATCAGCACTGGAAGGGATTGATGAAAAAAAGCAGATGATTTATTTTATATCTACGGGTATTTCACCGCTCGAGAGACATTTTTATAGCCTGGATATCGCAGAACCTAAAAAGAAATCAAAAAAGTACATTGCTCCGCAGCCAAAACGACTCTCCGAAAAGCCGGGCACAAACAGTGTTTTGCTTAATCAGGATTTTACTTACTATCTCGAATATAATTCTTCAGCGACCACGCCTCCGCTGGTCCGTTTAAGGAAAGCACCGGAAGGGGAAGTCGTAAGGATACTGGAAGACAATAAAGCACTGGCCGAAAAAGCAAAAGAATATAATATTGTATTTCCTGAATTTTTTCAGTTCAAAACGACATTCGGAGATAGTCTTAACGGGTGGATGCTTAAGCCTTCTGATTTTAATCCTGATAAAAAATACCCGGTGCTGATGTTTGTATATGGAGGTCCCGGTTCACAAACCGTAGCCAATAGCTGGGGAGGCCGCGATTTTTACTGGTACCAGATGCTGCTTAGCAAAGGCTACATGGTAGTATCGATCGATAACAGAGGTACGGGTGGCCGGGGGGCTGCATTTCGTCAGGTGACTTACGGAGAACTTGGAAAACTGGAAACACTGGATCAGATGGAAGGTGCAAAATACCTGGGCGGACTTTCCTATATTGATAAAAACCGTATCGGTATCTGGGGGTGGAGCTATGGTGGTTATATGTCTTCCCTGTGCATGACAGTGGGAGCGGAGTATTTCAAAACGGGTATAGCAGTTGCCCCTGTGACAACCTGGAGATACTATGATACCATTTATACGGAAAGGTTTCTGAAGCGCCCTCAGGATAACCCTACCGGTTATGATGATAATTCACCGATCAATCATGCCGGTAAACTGAAAGGAAATTTTCTGCTCGTTCACGGGACGGCCGATGATAATGTGCATTTTCAGAATGCAGTGGATTTTACAGATGCGCTGATCAAAGCCGGTAAACAATTTGATTCTTTCTATTACCCTAATAAAAACCATGGTATCGGCGGAATGCAAACCCGATATCATTTATATCAGATGATGACCCGTTATCTGGAAGAAAATCTGTAAGTTTATTACCGGATGGTCAGTATTAACTAATTCAATCCTCGGTATCTGTATGAAACATTTCCTGCTATTAATCATTATGGGATTAACTATTGATTCAACGTTCGTTAATGCACAGACAGTAAGTAAGAAATTTACTGCCGAAGGTGAATTTACCTCCAATTGTGAAGGACCGGCTGTAGATGGCGACGGTAATATTTATGCAGTTAATTTCGCTCAGGATGGTACAATCGCTAAAATTACCAAAAAAGGGAATACCAGCTTTTTTATCACTTTACCAAAAGGCAGTACCGGAAACGGCATTCGTTTCGGGGATGTCAATACTTTCTACATTGCCGATTTTACGGGACATAAGGTACTGAAAGCCAATCTGGAAACAGCAGAAGTGACCGTTCATGCTGAAGACAGCACCATGAATCAGCCCAATGATCTGTCCATTACCCGGTCAGGACATATTTACTGTTCTGATCCTGACTGGAGTAACGGTACCGGCCAGATATGGCACGCATCACCTGACGGAAAACTCAGAAAAGTAGCGGAGAATCTCGGCACTACTAACGGTATTGAGGTGAGTCCGGATGAAAAAATACTGTATGTAAATGAAACTGTTCAGCTCAATGTCTGGGCGTTTGACATACAACCTGACGGCTCTCTGGCTAATAAACGTCTACTGATCAGGTTTGAAGATGCCGCCATGGATGGCATGCGCTGTGACCGTGACGGTAATCTGTATATTACCCGTCATGGCAAAGGAGAAGTGGCTGTGGTATCGCCGGAAGGGAAATTACTTTATACCGTGAAAACCAAAGGTAAAAAGGTTTCGAATATCTGTTTTGGAGGAAAAGACGGAAAAACGGCTTATGTTACATTACAGGATACCGGTTGTCTCGAAACTTTCAGAGTAAAGGTGCCCGGACGGGAATGGGTGATGATGAAGGAGTTTTTGAAAAAGAAATAGGTATATTCTGATGATGGCAGGCGAAGGTATTGATATAAAAAAAGCAATCAGAAGTTTTCGTTACGCCATAGCCGGACTAATCACTTTGGTTCGCTCTGAAAACAATGCCCGGATTCACCTTATTGCCACTGTTGTGGTATTGTTGCTTGCCTGGTACCTGGAATTCAGCTATCTGGAATGGGCGATCCTGGTCATACTGACAGGGTTGGTATGGATGGCGGAAGCATTTAATACATCGCTTGAAAAACTTGCGGATCTGGTTTCTTCAGAATATCATCCGCTTATAAAAGCATCAAAAGATCTGGCTGCAGCCGGTGTCCTGATCGCTGCACTTATAGCAGTGATTGCAGGAGGTATTTTAATTATTCCCAAGCTGATAAAGCTGGCCGGAGGATGATAATCAAAGGATAATTTCAAGCCCGTCGTAGGCCAGTTTTACAGAAGAGGGTAATTCTTCTTCAACAGATTTATGCAAACCCAGACGGTGGCTGATGTGCGTCAGGTACGTTGTTTCTGCTCCGATCTTCTCCGCAACCTCCAGTGCCTGATTTAAAGTAAAGTGGGAAATATGGGATTCTTTCTGCAAAGCATTCAGCACTAATACTTTTGATCCTTTTATTTTCTCGATTTCGGCATCGTCAATAAAATTGGCATCAGTAATATAGGTAAAATCCCCGATCCGGAAACCGAAGACAGGTAATTTGTGATGCATTACTTCAATAGGTGTAATTTTGATATTGCCGATTTCAAACGGATTTCCGGTCAGTTCATTTAATGAAAGGTGAGGTACCCCCGGATATCTCCTGGCTTCAAAAGCATAGTAAAATTCGGTCTGAATCTGATTCAATACACTTTTTCGTGCATATAGGGGCATATCCCTCTGCTGGAAAAAATTAAAAGCGCGTACATCGTCCAGGCCGCTGATGTGGTCTTTGTGCTCGTGAGTATAAATAATGGCATCAAGAGACCGGACCCTGTTTCTAAGCATTTGCTGCCTGAAATCAGGGCCGGTATCGATAACAATTGAATGTTCCTGTTCCTGAATCCAGACAGATGAACGCAGCCTTTTGTCACGAAAATCAACAGAATTACAGACAGAACACCCGCAGGCAATTACTGGAACGCCCTGGGAAGTGCCGGTTCCCAAAAACCTGACCACCATCGCAACTATTCTGTCAGTTGCGCAACTACTTCAACAAGCCGGTCAAAATTGAGAGGTTTCATTAAGGCATCATTAAAGCCGGCCTCTTTAAAATCTTCTTCAGAATAGTTTTTGGCATTTCCTGTAATGGCAACAATCGGAATCCCGGCTTTTTGTGAATCTGCCAGCGCCCTGATTTCACGAGCGGTTTCCATGCCGTCTTTGATAGGCATATTGATATCCAGAAGAACAATATCAAAATCTTCCTTTTGGATTAATTGCAGTACCTGTTCTCCGTTTTTAACCGCGGTAATTTCATAATGCTGAAATTCAAGGATCTTTCTAGCCAGGTTTTGAATAACAGAACTGTCCTCTGCAATTAATACACGTTTGGTATACGACATAATCTAATAAGCGTTTTAAAGTAACTACTATACCGGGTCAATTTAAATATAAATCCAGAATTCCCTGCAAAATTAGGGTAAATCTTCCTGAAATTATGATTTAGACACAATTTTTAGTAATAAAAAGAAAATGTATGGAAATGAGCTTTATTATTTATCATCTAAATAATAAAAAATTGAATAAAATCATTTAATGGAATTGCTTTTATAAACAATATTTTTAATAATTTTACTAAAAAATTGGATATTTGGCAACACGCACAATCAGGAAAACAACAAACTAAAACCGAAAAGTCATCATGAAAATTATTTCTCCCTGGGGAAGAATGCTACTGCTGGCGTTTTTCTTTTCCGCAGTTACTTCCATTATATATGCGCAAAACACGGCATTAAATGGTGTTGTGAAAGACAAAGATTCCGGTAATCCTTTGATTGGTGTCAGTATTCAGGTGAAAGGCCGGGTAGTGGGTACTATTACTAATGCTGACGGGACCTTCGGGCTGACAGTACAATCGGCTCCCCCCTTTACACTGGTTTTCAGTTCGGTTGGCTACAGAACAGAAGAAATTGAAGTCTCAGGAGGGCAGACCCATTTTGAAGTTGCTTTGGAAGAACAGGCTATTTCAGGACAGGAAATCGTTATTTCTGCATCGCGCGTAGAAGAGAGCGTTATGAATTCGCCGGTTTCTATTGAGAAGATTGACGTGAGGACTATTCGGGAAACTCCTCAGGTATCATTTTATGATGCCCTTCAGAATCTGAAGGGGGTAGAAATGAATACACAGTCTGTAACTTTCCGTTCGGTCAGTGCAAGAGGATTCGGTGCGAATGGTAATGTCCGTCTTGTGCAACTGGTTGACGGTATGGATAACCAGGCTCCCGGATTAAACTTTCCGGTTGGAAACGTAGTGGGAATGTCTGAGCTGGATGTGGAGAGTGTGGAATTATTACCTGGAGCAGCATCGGCTTTATATGGCCCCAATGCTATTAACGGACTGCTATTGATGAACAGTAAATCTCCGTTTGTGTATCAGGGATTGAGTGCTTATGCCAAAGCCGGGATAATGAGTGCGGATAACCGTACGCAGAAAAACACACCTTATTACGATGTGGCCATCCGTTACGCCAGATCGTTTAACAATAAGCTGGCATTTAAAGTGAATGCGGCTTATCTCACTGCAAAGGATTGGCAGGCTACCGACTACAGGGACCAAAGCCTTACCAACGGAAGCACACTGGAAAACAATACCGGTAATATAAGGAATAATCCTACTTATGACGGGGTCAACTGGCTTGGCGATGTGGGGACTAATGTATATGATGCATTGTATGCCAACGGAATGCCCGGAGACGGTTCAAACGGAACTTCGGCAGCATTGGGTGCGATTTATTCAACGCAGATTGCGGCCGCAGGAAATCTTACTTTACCTCAGCTGCTGGGCGGTACTACTCCTGAACAACAGCTTGCCATAGCGCGGAATATATTTGGTACTGTAGTCCCCAACCAATACCTGGCAGCACCCGGATACGCGGAAAACCAGCTTACGGATTATCCGGTAAAAAGCCTGAAACTGAATGCATCCCTTCATTATCGGCTGAGTGATAAAATAGAGGCCATTTTACAGGCTAACTGGGGCAAAGGGTCTGCCGTATATACAGCAGCAGACCGTTACAATATCCAGGACTTTACCCTGGGTCAGTATAAAGCGGAAATCAAGGGTGATAATTTTTTTGTCAGAGGATATACCACCCGTGAGAATTCCGGAAATGCCCACGCATTAGGTGTACTCGGTGGATTGATGAGCCGGAACTGGATTCAAAGCGTGCTGGGATCATTTGTGCAGACCGGCCTTACGCAGTATGGTGGAGCTCTGTTGCAGGGATATACAGCTGCATTACAGTCAGGGATGAGTCAGGAGGAAGCGATGGCTTTGGCTTATGGGCAGGCTAATGCTTATGCACAGGCTAATAACGGAGCGTGGCTGGAAACGGGTGCGCAACAGGCAAACGGGTTGTTTCTGCCCGGAGGGACACAGTTTGATTCGTCAACAGAACAATTGAAAAGTATTCCTATTGCTGAAGGAGCCCGATTCCTGGATAAAACAAATATGTATCATGCTGAAGCGATGTACAATTTCAAGAATCTGATTGATCCGAAAGTAATTGAACTGATTGTAGGCGGGAATTACCGGGTTTATGATCTTAATTCAGAAGGGACACTGTTTACAACCAAAGACGGAACCCCGACAGGAGATGAATTTAATATCAAAGAGTATGGTGCTTATGCTCAGGTGGGACGGAATTTCAATGATAAAGTAAAACTTACCGCTTCTTTACGTTATGATAAAAATGAAAATTTTGAAGGGCAGTTCAGTCCCAGATTTTCAGCCGTCTGGACTTTTATAAAAGATCATAACCTGAGAGCATCCTATCAACGCGGTTTCCGTATTCCGACTACGCAAAACCAATACATAGATTTACTTACTCCACAGGCACGGCTGATCGGTGGCCTGCCGCTTTTCCGCCAGAAATATAATATGAATACAAATCCTGTATTTGCTCTTACGGATATACAGTCGGGCAATTTTGCACCATATGAATTTAAAGAATGGGAACCCGAGCGGGTACAGACTTTTGAGGTAGGGTATAAAACCACGGTCAATAACAGAGTATTCCTGGATGCCTATTATTATTACAACCGGTTCCTGACTTTTGAAGGCAACGTCGTATTGTTACAGAGAAAAGATGCTAGTGGTCCCATGACCGACCTGCTTGATGCCGGGAAGCGCAATGTATTCAGTATGCCGGTAAATGCCGAACAGGTAATCAAGAACTCCGGATTTGGTATCGGGGTTGATTTTGTACTTGGAAAAGGCTTCGTATTCAATACCAACTTTTCAAAAGATATGATGAATAATGACGATGAGCTGCAGGAAACAAATCCGTCTTTTATCACCTATTTCAATTCACCTGACTACAGATACAATGTAGGTCTTTCAAACCGGGATATTATGAAATCGGGCTGGGGGTTCGGGATAACACTGAGAGGACAGGGAGATATGGTCTGGCAGGGAAGTATATCGCCTGCTGAAATCCTGATCAGGAGACAAACGGTTATTCCTGCCTATACCACACTGGATGCGCAGATCAGTAAAAAAACTCCCGGAATAAAATCCATAGTGAAGGTAGGAGGAACCAATCTGACCGGAAAATTGTATACCACGGGTTGGGCTAATCCATCGGTTGGTTCGATGTATTATGTCTCTTTAACTTTTGATGAATTATTCCGTTAATGATTATTTACAATATCACCTATAATATCGATCCTGAAATTGAGCAGGAATGGCTGGACTGGATGCGGCAGGTTTATTCTGAAAAGATCAGGTCTACAGAACTGGTCAGCAGCCTTAGGATACTCAGGTTACTTACTGAAATTGATAACGGTGGTATTACCTATAGTTTTCAGATGGAATTTGAAAAGACAGATTTTCTGGCGCGCTTTGAAGAAATGTATCAGCAAGCTTTTGAAGGTGATCATCATAGCCGTTTTGAGGGTAAATACGTATCTTTTAGAAGCTTGCTGAAAGAGGTTTAAGGCCTCCGGGAGTATCGGCAGACGAATAAAATAATAATTGAGTTTTTGGTTTGTTTTGTGTTAATAGTTTGTTAAGTTTAGGTACAAATAGTAGAAAAATCTAAAGAGATTATGCTATTTGATTTAATGAATGTACCACTTAAACAAAGTACACTATGAGACTGCAGATGCAAGCGATACGTTTTGATGCCGACGAGAAGTTGTTAGCCTTTATTCAGCAGAAACTTGATAAGCTAGATACGTTTTACGACCGTATTATCAGTGGTGAAGTATTTTTAAAACTTGGTAATAAAGAAAACAACAAAGTACATACCAAGTGGATTGAAGTCAAACTGTATGTTCCCGGATCAACACTCTTTGTTAGTGAAAAGGGCACCACGTTTGAAGAAGCGACTGATCTTGCTATTGAAACCCTTAAAATGAAAGTGAAGCGGTTTAAAACAAAGAAGAATAATTCAAAAGCCCCCAGATTAGATGTCCCTGCAGATGAACAGGAAGCTGAAGTTGAACTGATAGAAGAATAAGAAGTTATATATAGAACCCAAATAAGAACGGAGTCTCTGTGAAGGAGGCTCCGTTCTTATTTTTCAAGGCCTTACCACCACCCTGTTAAACAGCGGCCTGGTCTGGATTTCAGGGTGGTATCACTTCCCTCGTCGTCTTTCAGCCTGGCACCTTTCATTCGAAATTCTCTTTTAGGTTTTAGCGCACAACATTACTGATAGTCAAGGCCTCTCAATTGAACTGAAAACCCATGCCTTCCTGAGCCCGGACGCAGTGGCATCATAAGCAGATACGATCATAATAATTAGATAACAAACCGGTGAATTAGTGGTAACAGCCGCCGCGTACTTTTGTGACCCGGAGAGGCATTGTGAATTTGCCTGTTACGCTAACTTATCGGAAACACCCTGCCAACCCTTACGTGGAGTTACGCCGGGATGTATACTGTTAAAATCACTGTCATTTATTCTGTTTATGAAAAAACAATTACTAAAATCATTTTTGAAAGCAATGGGGTGCCTGGCATTGATTGTATGCTATGCGTTATCAGCTATTGCTCAGGACCGGCAGGTAAAAGGTAAAGTTACTGAGACCGCCACAGGCGAACTTTTGGCAGGGGCTACTGTTCAGGTAAAAGGAACATCGACGGGAACAATGACTGATGTGAACGGTGAATTTACACTGTCTGTGCCGGAACAGGCTACACTTGTTTTTTCCTATATCGGCTATAAAACAACAGAGTTATTTGCCGGATCAAACACCGTGATAAACATAGCGTTGGAAAATGACTTACAGGCACTGCAGGAAGTGGTCGTAGTAGGTTATCAAACCATGCGCAAAAGTGATATCACCGGTGCTATAGCCAGTGTGAAATCAAGCGAGCTTAACCTCACGACGCCGACCGTTGGTCAGGCATTGGTTGGTAAGGTAGCCGGTGTGCAGATTTCACAAGTGAGCGGTGCACCGTACAACACCACAAAAATTCGTGTACGTGGTACCAGTTCCATTAATGCCAGTTCGGATCCGTTGTATGTCATTGACGGGTATCCGGCCAACGGGGATTTGTTCCTCAACATGGAAGATATTGAATCTGTTGAAGTACTGAAAGATGCCGCTTCGGCTGCCATCTATGGTTCAAGGGCTTCGGGTGGTGTTGTACTGATTACCACCAAGCGGGGAAAAGAAGGAAAAACAACGGTAACCTACGACTTCCAGTTTGGGGTTAACCAGCTTGCCCGTAAGGTAGACGTGCTGAATGCCGGACAGTTTTTTGATCTCTTTGTAGATGCACACAACAAGACGTACAAAGATCTGATGATTTCACAAGGTAAAGCCTGGTCGGATGAATATGTCCATGACGACAACGCTACACGGACAAACCGTACGAATAATGTAAACGCCAACACGATCAGGATCCCTGATTATATGTATGATTTTGCTACGGGTACCATCAAAAAACCTGAATACGATACGGATTGGCAGGATGAGCTCTATCGTAAGGCACTTAACAACAGACATAACCTTTCTATTACGGGAGGACGAAACGGCATACGTTATGCTGTTTCGGGAGGATACCATAACCAGGAAGGTATTATGCTCAATACAGACATGGTGAAATACAATCTGCGTTCTAATATCGATATTGATGTTTCGAAAAAAATAACGCTGGGTGCTAACCTTGCTTATACAGATACAAAAGGAAACGAAGTAACGGAAGGGCGTTTTCACCAAAGCCCGGTATTAACCGCTTTGATTTACCTTCCTTTTCTGAAAGCGTACAACGAAGATGGTACTCCTGCACAATACGAAATGTCTTCACAGTCAAGTGACTATGCCTTCCAGAGCGATATTGAAAACCCGATCGCCTATACGCAAATGGTGAAGAACTTCCGTAAAACAACGAGAGCAACGTACAACGTTTACGGACAGTACAAAATCATAGAGCCGTTGACGGCTAAATTATCCTTTGGTACCTATAACTATACCAACAATTGGGAATACTACCGCCCTACAAGCATCACTTCGGGTGTGAATGCACCGTATTCAACGCAGGCCATTACCGCAGCCAATGCGCAAAATACGCGTATAGATGAAAGGGATTATCTGACCGAGTTTACACTGAACTTCAATAAAAGAGTCAGTAATTTTAATTTGAGCGGTGTGATAGGTGCTTCTTCGCAATCACACATCAGGGATGTGATTGCTGTAACAGCCAACGGATTCACGGATGATAAAGTACCGTACATTACGGGTGGCGGTTCGGACGCATCCAATTTTTCAAGGGGCAGTTCGACAGGTATCACACAGCATGCGATGGCTTCCGGTTTCGGACGTGTCAACGTCAGCTATCTGGAGCGGTATCATCTGACGGCTTCCTTCCGTGGGGATGGTTCTTCGCTCTTTGGCCCTAAAAACCGTTGGGCTTATTTTCCATCTGTTTCCGGTGGCTGGACGATTTCCGATGAATCGTTTTACAAAAGTCTGCTGGGAGAAAGCAGTTCAATGAAATTCCGTGCCAGTTGGGGTGTGAGCGGAAACAACGGTATCGGTACCTACAATTACCAGCAGGTAATAGGTAAAGCCGGTGTGCCTATCGGGAATGCGGTACAAACGGCCATGTATCCGGGAGCTTTCCGCGATGATAAATTAGGTTGGGAGTCCACTTCGCAAACCAACATTGGCGTTGATTTAGGTCTGTTCAATGGTCGTTTGCAGGTTATTGCTAACTATTACGACAGTTACACCTATAATCTCCTCTTCTCCAAATCAATTACGGCTGTGTCGGGCTCCACAACGATGCTCACCAACCTGCCCGATTCAAAAATCAATAACCGTGGCTTCGATCTTCAGCTGGACGGAAGGATTGCATCATCCAGGGATTATGAAGTGCGCGCCGGCGGAAACATTTCCGTGAACAGGAACAAAGTACTTGACCTGGGAGGAGGGTCTACCATTCTTACCCGCGGTGCAGAACGCGGCTACGATACGCACATTACAATGGAAGGTCAGCCGATTGGTATGTTCTACGGATATAAAGTAGCAGGCATGGTAAAAACGCAGGCAGAGGCAGATGCAATTAATGACAGCCCTGATGTACATGATAATATTCCGGCACGTTCGGCGGCGCAAAGCACAAAAATTCAGCCCGGTGATCTGTACTTCGAGGATACAAATAAAGATGGTATTGTGAATGATCTCGACAAAACGATCATTGGCAGCCCTCACCCTGATTTCATTTATGCATTCAACCTCTCGGGACGTTATAAGAAATTTGATATTTCTGTATCTGCGAATGGTACCCACGGAAACAAAGTGCTCGATGGCCAGAACTATTATAACCTGAATATGGAAGGTTCCGGTAACCAGTACGCTGTTGTTGATCAACGCTTCCGTACGCCTGAAAACCCGGGTAATGGCGAAATCTACCGTGCTGCACGTGGCGGTACACAAAGTAACAGCACGCGCTTGTCTACGTTCTATCTGAACGACGGTTCATTCTTCAGGATTACCAACATAACCCTTGGCTATAACTGGAATACGGCAGAACTGACGAAGAACAGGGTCTTCAGTGTTCGCATATACGTTTCATCGGATAACCTGTACACGGCTCAGAAATACAGGGGATATAACCCTGAAGTGGATTATAATAACGGAGGGAACTTGACTCCGGGTGTGGATTATGGCAAATATCCGTTGATGAGGTCGTTCAACGCCGGATTACAAGTTCAATTCTAAATCGAATTAATATTATGAAAAGAATCAGCATATTCATGACAGCAGTTGCATTGGTGTTTTCATCGTGCAGTGATTACCTGGAAGTAGAGAACCCTAATGCTATTACCAGTGATAAATATTTCTCTTCGGAAATCGATGTACAAAAAGCGGTTGCGGGTATATATACCGCTGTCCGAAGCAATAGCTGCCTCGGAGAAACGAGTGATTTGTACAGCGAAGAACGCTCGGATAATGCCGGCCGTACCGACAATCAGTCGGCCGCAGGTACACCTTTTCAGTTTACTAATTTCACGCTGGTACCTACCAATCCTGAGATGACAAACCACTGGAATGCATTGTACACTGTGGTATCACGTGCCAATTATGTATTGTCAAACATCGACAATCCGGCTATCCGCTTCACAGACGAGAAGAATCGTGCCATCTATAAATCGGAAGCACTTTTCCTTCGTGCGCTGGCTTATTTCCATTTGGTACGTAAATGGGGCGATGTTCCGATGGTTACAGAATTCGTGACCTCCTATGATGACATCGTAACCAGTACGTTCAGGGTGGAGAAAGGACTTGTCTACCAGCAGATTACCGATGACCTGACGAATGCATTGAACTCGGATATTCCTGACATCCAGGATGCAGCAGGCAAAGGCCGTACATGTAAAGCGGCTATCAACGGATTGCTCGGACAGGTTTATCTGACCATGGGGTCTGTTTTGGCGGATAGTAAACAAGCAAACTTTACAAAAGCCAAACAGTATCTGGAAGCGGTTTACGCCATGAGAAGCTTCGGGCAATTATCCGATATTCCTTACGAAGATGTGTTCGATGTAGCCAAAAAGAATACCAACCCGGAAATTATTTTCCAGATTGTGTACCGGCAGGGCGATCAGAATTACTATTCAAATGTAGCCTTCCGCAATCAGTCGATCGGGGAAACCATTAATTCGAAAAGAACGTCAACCGGCCGTGGTTTTTTTGTTAACCCTGATCTGGTGAATGAATATGAAACAGGAGACATCCGGAAGGATTTCTCCGTAAAGTGGGCTGATCATGCCAGCGCAAAGGGATGGTTTGTTACCAAATACCGTGATGCAAGCGAGACGGCCGGTGCCAATGGCTGGGGAGGGAATGATTTTATCCTGATGCGCTATGCGGATATTATCCTGCTGCTTGCCGAAGTAAATGAAAGACTTGGCAATACCGCGGAAGCAATTGGTTATCTGAATCAGGTCCGTACGCGTGCCGGTTTGTCAGACTACGCCACCTCAGATGCAGATCCGGCATATCACACCAGGTATCCTACGTTGAAACTGGCTATCCTGCACGAACGCAGATCGGAGCTGGCTTTTGAAAATCACAGGCTTTTTGATTTGTTACGCGCCTTTAGTGATACACCCGATGATTTTGTGAATTTTTTCAAGAGTAAAAATGCGGCCGATTACGGTATTTCCGATTTGAATAATGTGTCGAAAAAGGATATCTATTTCCCGATCCCCTTTGACGAGCATAAACTCGATCCTCTGAAAATGTACCAGAACCCGGGTTATTGATGATTCACTTCAGTAAAAGGGTAATGTTGATTCAACGTTACCCTTTTACTTTTTAATAACAAACGCAAACGTATAATGAAAACAAAACTACTCTGCACACTCACCTTTGTTGTACTGTTCATTTTGAATGTCGCAGGACAAGGGTATGATAAAAAGTACCGTCTGCTTTCTTCCGGTGATTTGACAGTGGATAAAAATTTTTATCTGCTTACGGTTATTGACAAAACACCCGAAGTAAAAATGGCACTGACAGGTAATGCCGTTTTGAAAATGTTCCTTCAAAAAAAATCAGATGTGTTGAAAACGCATGTGACAGATACTTGTTCCTACGCGCCATCGCTGTTAAATGATTTCTTCTGGCAACAGGATACAGTTACGCTTGTCAAAGAACTGGGGGTGGTTTATCATACCCATAAAATAGTGTTCGATAAGATGATCGACGGACATTTACGGCCCTCAGGCTATTATCAGCGTTTTGCCGGTCTGTCAAATGAGGTTTTACTTGCTAAAGCATGGAATCAATGTTTTTATGGTATGGATTACGTCATTAATCAATTTGGTATAGGTAAAAAAATGCGCTACCCGCACATTGACTCGGTAAGCTATAATGTAAACTCGCGCTCATACCGTATCATGCTGAAAGATATCATGTCATCACTCGATGAAATCAGCGACAGCTTTGATGTTTTTTATAAACCATCTCTGGCCGTGGCCATGCAATTGATGCAGGCGAATGACCGTAATGAACCTGCGCGTCTTGAGCCCTTGGAGGAAGGTATCAATAAGGCTGCTTATGAACAAATTCAGAAAACCGACTGGACGAAGTACAAATACGCAGCTATTGTACTTCCGGGAGCGGGCCCCGGGTTAAGAATACCCATTGGTCATGAAGGGAAAATCCATTGCGATATGGCTGCCCGAAGGTATCTGGCTGGCGATGCACCCTTCATCATTCCTACAGGCGGGTATTGTTATCCTTTTCAGACACCTTATAACGAAGCGGTAGAAATGAAAAAATACCTGATGGAAAAATACAACATTCCTGCTTCGGCTATTATCGCCGAGCCACAGGCTAGACATACCACCACCAATATCCGCAATTCCGTTCGCCTGATGATCCGTTACGGTATACCTGTGGATATGCCCTCATTGTTTGTAACCTCTATGTCGCAAACAACCTATTCGGCGGCCGATACTTTCGACGCGCGTAACATACGTGAACTGGGCTACACTCCGTATACGCGTAAAAAGCAATTGTCAAATCACGTGATTGAGTTTTATCCGGTTATCGAGTGTTTACATATGGATCCCTATGATCCGCTTGATCCTTAAAATTCAGTGTAAGGATCGAAAAATGTATTCGCACTGCGCTGATAGGGTTCTAACCCTGGCTGATGTTACTGATGCCCTAATTGGTTATTCTTAATGATAGAATTTCTTCCTCGTGATCAGTTCCTCAACTTCGTCCGGTACAAGGTATTTTACAGAACCATTATTTTTAATGGTTTCCCGGATGTAAGTAGCTGAAATATCAAGCAAGGGAGCTTTAATAAACCTGATGGCAGGGTGGTTGTCAAAAATATGCGGAGCGCTTGCGGGACGGGAATAAACATAAATACCTGTATACTCCAGTATTTTATCGTGGTTTTTCCAGTTTGGGAATTGAGCAAGATTATCCTCTCCCATGATCAGCTTGAACTCGTGCTGAGGAAATTTCTCCTGAATTCTTACCAGACTGTCGATAGTGTAGCTTGGTTTGGGCATGTGAAACTCAATGTCAGTCACCCTTAAAAGAGGATTGTTGGCAATGGCCTTTTCAACCATATCAAGACGGTCAAAATCGTGGAGAAGATTTTTACTTTTCTTAAATGGATTCTGAGGACTCACTACAAACCATACCTGTTGCAGATCAGTTTGCGTGGCCATCACCTGAGCAATAATTAAATGGCCTGTGTGAATGGGGTTAAAGGATCCGAAAAACAAACCGATTTTCATAACTCCCCGTCTTATTCTATGATTGGAGAAAGGATGAGATCAATGATTCTGCTTCTGTAAAAGTGGCTTGCAGGTCATCATTGATTAATACGTAATCGAATTCCTTTTCAAAACTCATTTCGTACTGTATTTTACCTAAACGGGTAGCCAGTGTTTCGGGAGTTTCGGTCTGGCGCGAATTGAGCCTCTTCTGGATTTCTTCCGCCGAATTTACCTTTACAAATACAGCAAGTGCCTGATCGCCGTATCCTTCTTTTAGTTTGAGGCCCCCTTTAACATCAACATCAAAAATAACGGTTTTCCCGCTATCCCAGATTCTTTGAATTTCGGATTTGAGTGTTCCGTAATAATTACCTGCATATACTTCCTCCCATTCTGCAAAATCACCATTTACAATGTGTTGTTTAAACTGTTCGCTGCTCAGGAAATAATAATCTTTTCCATTGGTTTCATAGGAACGGGGAAGACGTGTGCAAGCCGAAACAGAGAAAGAGAGTGAATCAGGGAAAGTGTCCAGGAGATGCCTTACAATAGTAGTCTTGCCAGAACCTGATGGTGCTGAAAATATTATTAATTTACCTTGGTTCATTCTTCTGAAGATGTGATTTTCTCTTTAATGAGCGCCACTAATTTTTCGGGGCAGGGGCGTTTCTCAATTTTGTTGCATAATGAGTCTTTAATGCATTTTTCAAGTTCAAGAGATTTAATACAGGGCAGGCAAATATCAATGTTGTTTCTGAAGTGATCTTTTTCAACTTCAGTAGCTTCACCATCCAGAATCAACTGGATGATCTTCATACACTCTTCGTGATGCTCACAAGTATGCTTCATAGCCTTGCCACCACAGTCAGATTCAACCGGATTAATATTTGGTGTATTCATCAAAAAGCAGTTCTGAGCGGTATAAAATAATTTATTATCGTATCAATGATTCTTTACTATAACCAAAATGCATGATAAAAAAGTTTCAAAAGATTAAATATCATAACCCATTGATCCTGCATAGCTTTTTAGTTTTTCTTTCAGAAGGTTACGTGCCCTGTGAAGGCGGGACCTCACAGTACCGATGGGGATATCAAGTATCTTAGCCATCTCTTCATAGGTAAACCCTTCAATATCACAGAGAATAATCACTGTACGGAAATCTACTGGCAGTGCATTTAGTGCGTTGGCTACTTCATCTCCGATCAGATCCTGAACAGCATCTGCTCTGAGGTCTACAGTATGTGCTGAATCCGGAGTATCTTCTGAATTATAGGTAGTCTCTACCTCCTGATAATCTACTTTGGAAGGTTCTTTGCTTTTTTTCCTGTAATCGTTAATAAAACTGTTTTTCAGTATCCGGAACAACCAGGCTTTGGCATTTGTTCCTACCTCAAAAGAATTAATGAAGCGGAATGCCTTGAGATAGGTATCCTGTACCAGATCATGGGCATCATCTTCGTCCATAGTCAGGCGGAATGCGAAGTTGTACATGGAGTCTATGTGAGGCATAAACTCACGGTTAAACACCTCGTATCGCTGGTCGCTGCTATGTCCTTCTTTTTTAGAAGTCTCTGGCATAATTTCTATCTATGGATCCGAATTGGGTAGTAAATAAACAAACAATGGTTTATTTTCCCAAAAATAGTTTATTGAATGACTTATTTGATTAGATCTGTTGCTACAAATTTCGATCCAGAAATATAATGACTGTCGCTTTGTCAGGTTATGATTTCCGGAAAGATTGTGTAAGGAGTAGTATAGTCATCGTAAAAAAGCTGCTGGCAATAATTTTGATAAAGGTATAAGGTAATAAGTTGAAGTTATTTATTTCGATAAAAAAAAGTGCGCTATGGTGCAGGAGAATCAGCGGGAAGGTGAGCATGCTGAAACGGATTACACCTAATCCTCCCAGTTCTATTTCTATCCGGTCGGCATCTTTGATATCCACGATCATTCTCAGCCAGATGGGCCGGGTATAGGCTACCAGTACAGATGCTGCTGCATGAATACCTAACGTATTGTAAAAGACATCCACAAGCAGTCCGCTGATGAGAGCGATAAGCATGGCTGTAATCGTATTTACTTCAACAGGAAGTAATAGAATAATGGCAATATAGATAAAGCAAAACGCATATCCGAACAAGACGATATGTTGCATAAGCAGTATCTGAAGGGTAATAAATATAAGGGCCCACAAACTGTAACTGATAATTTCTTTTGCACTCATGGGTATCTGTTTATTTAATACTGTTTTCCAATTCCTGCTCTTCTTTTACCATACTGTTTTCGACAACATAGACGTAGGTCAGGTTTCTGAAATCGGTCGACAAAGACAGGTCAATATCATAAAAAGTCTGGTCCGGACGGGTTTTGACATTTTTGACAATTCCGACCATTATGTCAGGTGGAAACACTGAATTAAAATTGGATGTGACAGCAGTATCTCCTGCCTCTACAGGTTTATAACGCGAAATGTCAGAAAGTTCAATAATCTCGGTATCAATACCCGGCCATTGGGCTGTACCGATTTCGTTACTTCTTATGAGGCGGGTTGAAACCATAAACTGAGAATGAAGTATGGAAGTGACAACAGAAAAGTTTTCAGAGCAGGACCGTACTCTTCCTACAATACCGCTTGCTGATAAAACACCCATCCCTGGCCTGATGCCGTCTTTGGTGCCTTTGTCTATTGTAATGTAGTTGTCTGCATGATACAACTCCGATTTAATTGCTTTAGCGACTGTATATTTAAAACGTTTTGCATAAGTCGAGTCTGCGTAATAGGACGGAGGTGCGTCACTGGTATTCAACTGTGTCAGTTCAGTAACCAGCTGGTTTAGCTTTACATTCTCCTCTGCAAGGTATCGGTTTTCTTCTTTGAGGTTAGTATAATCCCTGACTGAATTTGAGACAGAAAGAACCTTGGCAACATAGTAATTGGAGGTATTGAAATAAGTCGCACCCCAGTACGTGTTACTCCTGGAAATCAGCCAGAAACAGAGCACTTCCAACAAAACAAAAACAATAAAATTCCTGTTTCTTGAAAGAAATTCTAAAAGTGAAAGCATATAAAGTAAAAACAGACAACCCGTGAGATTGTCTGGTTAATGCTTATGAAATCAATACAGGTTTGTATAGCTCAAGATTCTTAAGGACCTCGCCGGTGCCGATTACCACTGCTTTCAGCGGGTCTTCAGCAATGTGAATCGGCAGTTTGGTGCGTGCAGCGATCCTTTTGTCCAGACCATGTATCAAGGCTCCCCCGCCCGTCAGATAGATACCGTTTTTATAAATATCGGCAGAAAGTTCGGGGGGAGAAATCTCCAGGGCTTTCATGACGGCTTCTTCTATTTTTGAAATAGATTTATCCAACGCATAGGCGATCTCGCTGTAGGTGATTTTAATTTCCTTCGGAATACCCGTCATCAGGTCACGGCCGCGGATTTCATAATTGTCCGGTGGGGTGTCCAGTTCCGGAAGTGCCGACCCGATTGCCATTTTGATTTTTTCAGCGGATCTCTCACCTATTAAAAGGTTATGTTCACGGCGCATATAATCTACAATATCTCGGGTAAATACATCTCCGGCGATCCTGACCGACTGCTCACAAACAATGCCCGAAAGGGCTATAACCGCGATTTCAGTAGTTCCACCACCAATATCGACAATCATGACGCCGTTAGGTTGTGTAATATCAATGCCGATACCGATAGCCGCCGCAATGGGCTCGTGTACCATATATACTTCTTTGGCTCCGGCATGTTCACAGGAGTCTTTTACTGCTCTTTTTTCAACTTCTGTAATACCGGATGGAATACATACTACCATACGATGTGAGGGTGAAAAAAAACGACGTCTGGAATCAATCATTTTGATCAGTCCCCGGATCATCATCTCGGCCGCTGTGAAATCAGCAATTACTCCGTCTTTCAGCGGACGGATTGTCTTGATGTTTTCATTGGTTTTTTCATGCATCTGCATCGCAGTCTGGCCAATGGCCAGTACCTTCCCACTTGTTTTATCTATAGCGATAATAGAAGGCTCATCAACGACCACTGTATCCTTATGAATAATCAGTGTATTAGCTGTCCCAAGGTCAATGGCTATATCGCTTGTTAAAAAATCAAATAATCCCATATTCTAATTTGTAATGTCTCCCCGAATCCATATTTTAAGGATTGCAAAAATACAGATTATCTGTCTAAAACAAAGACTTAAAGAAAAAATACGGAAACGATATCGGATGTTAAAATCCGGTACTTTTAAATAATACATAACAGGGACTTGCGGAACTGATCTGACTCGTTATTTTTGCTGTATTATGGGAATAAGATCAATACTAAGCCGCCCGGTTGCTGACTATATTATCAGGCAGGAAACGACATGGATATATAATGGTGCGGAAGCACAAAGGAAGACGCTTCGGTCACTGATCAGTAAAGGTGGCGCAACACGCTTCGGGAAAGAACATCACTTTGATGAAATCAGGGATTACAATGATTTTCGTCAGGCGGTATCGCTGAATGACTATGAAGGGATCCGCAGTTATATTGAAGCCGTTCTTAACGGAGAAGAAAATGTTCTTTGGCCGGGGAAGCCTTTATATTTTGCGAAAACCTCCGGTACAACTTCCGGGGTGAAATATATTCCGATTACCCATGATTCCATTCATAACCATATCAACTCCGCGCGTAATGCGATCCTGAGCTATGTACATGAAACAGGGAAATCCCGTTTTCTGGATGGAAATCTGATTTTTCTTTCAGGCAGTCCGGAATTAACGACCAAAGCGGGTATTCACATAGGTCGTCTGTCGGGTATCTCTAATCATCACGTGCCGGGTTATCTCAGAACAAATCAGCTACCATCTTATGAAACCAACTGTATAGAAGACTGGGAAACCAAGCTGGAGAAAATCATTGATGAAACAATCGGAAAACCCATGTCGCTGATTTCGGGGATTCCGCCCTGGGTACAGATGTATTTTGACCGGATTATACAACGTACCGGGAAAAAGATAAAAGACGTTTTTCCTGATTTTTCACTCTTTATATATGGGGGGGTTAATTTCGAACCTTATAAAGCCAAATTGTTTGATGCTATCGGAAAGCAGATTGACTCCATTGAAACCTACCCGGCTTCTGAAGGTTTTATTGCTTATCAGGACTCGCAGGATGCAGATGGTTTGCTGCTATTACTGAATACCGGGATTTTCTTTGAATTTATTCCGGTAGAGAATTTCTTTGATGAGCACCCTGTAAGATTGGGAATTGAGGAAGTAGAACTGGGGCGAAACTATGCGCTTGTGATTAATAGTAATGCCGGCTTGTGGGGCTACTCCATCGGAGATACCATCCGTTTCACCTCATTAGATCCTTACCGCATTGTCGTATCAGGCAGGATCAAGCATTTTCTATCGGCTTTTGGCGAACATGTGATAGGAGAAGAAGTAGAGAAGGCACTCCGGTATGCAATGGAACGGCAACCCCGTACCGAAGTCGTGGAGTTTACAGTAGCACCCATGGTGAACCCTCCCGAAGGAGGAATGCCTTATCACGAATGGTTGATTGAATTTGCAAGTGAGCCTGAGGATATGGAGCGATTTGCAAATGATATTGATGAAAGGCTGTGCAAGCTCAATGTATATTATGATGATCTGATTACGGGATCCATCTTACGCAGATTAAAGATTACCCCTGTGGAGAAAAATGCCTTCATCAGATACATGAAGAGGTCGGGCAAGCTTGGGGGTCAGCACAAGGTAC
>JBEBXQ010000022.1:0-46057 GCA_040391535.1 Telluribacter sp.
CCACAACCGTTGTCTTAGCAAATCATCTCAGCCCCACTCCGACAAAATGTATTTGATTAAAGTTGTTATTCTTTCACTCACAGCCCTTTTCTCGTTACTGCCGGTCACCGGCTATTCACAGAATCTGAATAATACGTCAATAGCTTCTTCTGATTTCTGTGATACGATTCCGTTTGAATATATCAGGGGAAAAATGATTATAAGTGTCTCGGTTAATCAACACGTTTCAAAGTTCATTGTAGACACAGGTGCACCTTTGCTTATTTCCGACAAGCTGCAATCTGAATTAAACCTGGAGGCATCGCAAAATGGTACTGTCAGAGATGTGACCGGGCAAACCGGTAAAATCCCCGTTGTCAGCATTCCTGAAATCAACATCGGTACCATCCGTTTTACTGATTCCAAAGCAATGGTTTTTGACAAAGCCCATAGTGGTATGCTGAACTGTTTCGGAGTAGACGGGCTTTTAGGAAGTACTTTGCTGAAACATTGTATAGTACATATTGATACGAAAAAACAAATTATCATCCTGACGGATAAAGCTCAAAATATTCCGTTGCAAAACAGTGCCGGTATAAAAATGAAGCTGGATGCAAACAGCAGACCGTTTTTAAAGCTGGGTATCGGCAACCGTTCGGAGATAGAGGTACTGTTTGACAGTGGCTCTGATAAGATGCTGCCGCTTTCTTACAAAGCGTTCAGCCGGTTGGCCGGTAAACGGCTGGCTCAGCAAAAAGGTAAAGGCCGGGGTTCTATGTCATCCGGTCTTTTCGGGGCCGGAAAAGAAGGTGATGAATACCGCATACTACTGAAAGATGTCCGGCTTGGGTCAGCGATAATCGACAATGTGGTTACAACGGCTTCTGAACACAAAAATAAAAACGCCCTGGGGATGTCCGTCTGTCAATACGGTACCATCACTATTGATTATCTGCATAAGAAATTTTATTTCAATGCCCGGCAACAAAGAATGGCTTATCAGAACCCGGGTTTTTATGGTTTCGCCGCCCAGTTAATTGATAACCGGTACCAGGTTTCGCTGGTCTATGAAGGTTCTCAGGCAGAAAGGCTCGGTTTAAGGCGTGGATACCATATTCTGAAAATGAATGACTTACCTCTATCAGACCTGAGTGAAATCTGTGAAGCTTTTCTGATGAAAATTCCCGAAGGAGAACCCCTGCAACTGACATTTGCAGATGAAAATGAAAACATCAGAACCATCCGTATAGAAAAAGAATATTGAAGAATCTGATGTGTTTACTGCCGCCTTTCTGAACCGGCAAGACGGCAGTAGTGATATACCATCAAATAAGCATCAGCATTTTACTGAGCTGATATCACGTATTTATATTTTCCTTTCAAAACCGCTTTTTTAGCATTCAGAGAAACACGATAAATGGCTTCTCCCCATACATTTGACAACCGGCGGTCATCCTGCACTACTTTCTCAACTTCAACGGAAAACCAATCAGGACTGTACTGCATCGAAACGGTCTGGTTTTCTACCTGCATTTTTATGGTTCCGGGAACGGTAACATCAGGTTGCTGCCATACCAGGAAATTAATCTGGCCGGGTGCGGCAGTTTCCGTTAAGGAAAAGTCATCCTGAATAACCAGTTCACCTTTTTTATTGAACTCATACGACCTGATCCAGTTTTTGACCCTGGCATCTTCAGGATAAGCTCCTGCAATATCCATTGAAAAAACAGATTTTTTTTCGTCAAACTGAATATCGCGCGACCTGAATTTTCCGCCGGCACGCTGAGCAACACCGTTAATAACAGGTACATTGTGATATTCACTTTTCATCGTCCAGATCGTATAACGCTCACTGCTGAAAGTCTGCCGGGTGTAAGTCCCCACTCCGGCATCAATAAAAACCGGAATCGTGTTGAGATACAGCGAAAAAGTACCGATATCATTATGATTGTGACTTTCAGCATTGTAACCACCTTTCCCGGCCAGGAAAAATCCTTTGTCGTTTTTCATATACAGAAACTCCGTCTGCGGATACCAGACTGATCTGAATTCGGGTAAGGCAGCTTTCTGTGCTTTAAGCTGTGGGGCAAAATAAAATTCCTCCAGCGCACGGAAAAGATCCCGCCCGGCAATGATCACACTGCCTGGTTTCTTCTCTTCCAGATAAGCTGCGAAATGCTTCATATTTTCACTGCCAACGGCTTTTCCATAGCGGAAAATAACACCGGCATTTCCTCCTCCTTTGGCAGATGCATCAGCAAAATTGACTACCCAGCCATTACCTACATAAGAATTGGCAATATACTCACCCATATTTTTGATGATCGGTTCGTCAAATACGGAAACTTTACCACCGGTGGCATAACTCAGTATTTGCAGGTAATCATACATTTTACCGGCTGCATGCCCCCAATAGGACGGCCCTTCCTCGCAGGCGCCGTCGGTATGGGTATAATTGATAAACTCATCCGCCGATACCATCGTGCGGTATACGCCCGCCGCTCTTTTGGCCGGATCTTCTTCGATCAGCAGAAAGCTGGTCAGTACATTAAAATTACACCATGGATTCCAGTTATTGACCATAGCGCCAGGTTTCAGATCAAATGCCTGCCACCAGAAATCACTGCGGTTCATATAGGGTTTGAGAATACGTTCTTCGATGTTCAGCCGGGTTCTTTCTGCAATCAGCGGGTTGATCTTATCAAAAGGCTCTTTGAAGAAATAATAAATCCAGGACATAAACGATCCCAGATCACCGGCCGTCAGGTCAATGGCATGTTCACGAAAATCCGGAAAGTACTGTTTAGAGGTTTGAGCTGAGCCCAAATGCGCCGAAAGCACCCAGGTTGTCATTTCATTAAACATCCAGACACCGTTCATAATCTGTCCCATAAACCGGCCTTCACCTTCGCTTAATTCGGCCAGCACCAGCGCTGCCAGCGCGTTGCAGTTACTACCAAACGGGCTTTCCATAATGGTTCGCGAACCGCTTTTTTCAAACTCAAGATAATCGGTAAGCTTCACCACTTTCCAATCATAATTCAGGTATTTCTCTCCTTCCTGGATCTGTAGCTGCCGGTAAGGGCCCGTCAGCTTTTCCCAGCCAGCCCGGTCGGAATAGACAGGATAGGGCACCCAGTCCGCTGGGTTTTTCAGCGTTTCCAATACCCGCCGGAGGTCGGCATTATGCTGTAACAAATCACGTTTTTCATAACTCCATGCATACAGATGGCAATTCATGAAAAGTGTGAGTAATAAAATCAGTTTTTTCATAGGTTCAGGATTTGATTTGTAAAATAAAAAATAGTGGGAAGCACTGTGGCCCCCACTATTCATCCGGATTGGGAAGCTGAGATTATTCCCAACCCGTATTTTGAGTAAGGCTCGGATTAACCTCAATTTCCTGTGCAGGAATAGGCCAGATCACATGGCGATCCTGAAAACCACGCGTAAGGAGATTATCCCCGACGATACTTTTTTCAATAACACCTTTTGTTTTTTCTGCCAGTGTCCCCCATCTTTTCAGGTCAAAATAACGATGACCTTCACCAGCCAGTTCAACGGCTCTTTCATGTGAGATTCTTGCTGTCATGGCAGCCTTTCCAGCCACAGCCAAAGCCGCATTTCCGCTGTTCAGACCTGGCATTCCTACTCTTTCACGGACTTTGTTAAGCTCTAAGACCGCCTTATCCAGCTGTCCTGATTCATTATAAGCTTCAGCCAGCATTAACAGTACATCCGCAAGGCGAATCACAGGAAAGTTAATCGGGGTGTGCGCGCGGTCACTCAGTAAACCACCTAAGTCAGCCTCAGGGACAAACTTCCGCCAGACGTAGGTCATCCACCCCCGGTTGTTACGGATCTGTCCGAAGTTTTCGTTCACACCCGTGGCAAGCACCAGCTGCATCTGGCGGGGAGCATTGGCATTCCAGCCCAACTGGAATGAATAAGGCACTACAAGTGATTCGGTCATCCGCGGATCACGATTGCGGTAAATTTCACCCAATCTTGCGGTGTCAGGCAGTGAATTGAATACACCGTTAGTATGCGTAGCAATGAAAGCCGTTTTCTTCACATCATTGCTGGCATTAAAACCAGGAATATACTCATCCCAGTTAAAAGGTGTTCCATCCCTGTTTTCATACATATCAGCCAATGCTGTAGAGGGCATACCGTTATTCCAGCAGCTACCGAAAGTGGATCTTGTACCCAGGTAAAAAGCGAAGGGCATTCCATAAGAGAAACCAACTCCACCTTTATTCTGGATAGCAAAAATCATTTCACTGCTGCTATGCCCGGTCAGTTTAAACAGATCGCCGTAATCATTATAAAGCTGATATCCATAGGCAGCAGATTTATTATATACCACATCCTCAAAATCACCAATGGCTTTATCCCATTCCTTATTATACAGGTATACTTTGCCTCTCAGGGAAACCGCTGCCCCTTTTGTGGCACGGCCATAGTGCTCTGAAGAATATGATACCGGAAGACTTTCCACAGCGGCCGTCAGATCAGCCAGAATGAAATTCCTGACTTCCTGTTCGGTGCTTCTTGGTTTCAGCAGTGAATTAAATTCGACATTCAGGTCCGTGGTTTCATCATAAACCGGCACCCCACCGAAAAGATTCATCAGATTAAAGTAATACAATGCTCTCATGAAACGGGCTTCACCCAAAAACACCTTTTTGGATTCGTCGGATATTTCCATCTCACTGATGTTACGGATAGCCGTGTTGGCACGCTGTACTCCGTCGAACAGACTTCTCCAGCGATTGACCACATTCCCGGTTCTGTCAGTAAAGGCGCCATTGATGATGTCGCCGAATCCGATATCATAACCCATCGCTATTTCGCTCAGGTTATCGTACATGTTGTATAGCCCGAATGTATTCTGGTTTTTCATATCGGCATACACCCCCATAATACCCTGTAGCGCGTGGTCTTCTGTTTTCCAGAAACTACCGGCACTTACTTTATCGTAAGGTTTTGTATCCAGTTCATAACAGCCGCTTACTACAGCCATTACTATTAATATCCAAACTTTTTTCATTATTCTGAGGTATTAAAAATTAACACTTATACCAAACACAACCTGCTTCATCGTCGGGTAATTGGTCCCGCTCACTTCCGGGTCAAAACCTTTGTATTTTGTAAAGGTCAGGAAGTTTTCAAGGCTTCCGTATACCCTTACATTGGATATTTTCAGGCTTTGGGAAACCACAAGGGGCAGCGTATAGCCCAACTGAATGTTTTTAAGGCGCATATATGATTTGTTCTGCAGCCAGAACTCGCTGTTCCGGGTATTACGGGTATCCACATAGTTTAAGAAACGCGGATAGGAAGCATCTGTCCGTCCGTCAAACCACCGCCCGTCTGCTACTTCCTGATTAATCTGATATCCCCATCTTACACCCGTGGTATGGTAAAGGTCGTGCCAGATCTGCTGTAAACCGGAAGCGCCCTGTATCAGCATAGAAAAGTCAAAGCCTTTCCAGTCAGCACCCAGGCTCAACCCATAAGATACGCGCGGAGCCGTACCATGACCGATGGTAACACGGTCGTCGTCATTGATAATACCGTCACCGTTGTTATCGCTATAGAGGAAATCACCTTTCTGCGGTGTTCCATAGGCAGCAAAAGGATTACGTTTATTTCCGTTTTCATCCAGTGGTGCATTCTGTATCATACCGTTCACAATTTCCATATCTGCATCCGTCTGGATAATGCGATCTACTGTCAGGATATATTGTGTATTGATTGCATATCCTTCCTGAATAAGATTGGCTCCACTTATACTCCGTTCTCCACCTTTATACTTCGTTACCTTGTTATCCACAAAAGTAAAGTTACCACCGATTCTGTAACCGAAATTATCGATTTTGTTACGGTAATTCAGGTTTAACTCAATCCCTTTATTTCTTACTTCTGCAGAATTCTGCTTCGGAATAGAAGCATTACCCACTACCAGAGGAGCAGGAAGGTCAATCAGGATATTTCTGGTCTGTTTGTCAAATACATCAATAGAGCCACCGAGCTTGTAATCAAACAAGTCAAAATCCAGACCCAGGTTCGTTATGTAGGTACTTTCCCAGGTAAGGGCTGCATTGGAAAGGGCCGTTTGCGCAAATCCAACGAACAGGTTGTTGTTGAGGATATAATTGGCTGAATTGTACACGGCCTGATATTCGTAATTACCCACCGCATTGTTACCCAGTGAACCATAAGAAGCCCTTACCTTCAGATTAGGCAGCCAGTTTACCTTAAAGAACTCTTCTTCTGAAATTCTCCATGCTGCAGAGAAGGAAGGGAACATTCCCCAACGCGCATCACCAGCCATAAAACGGGAAGTTCCATCACGGCGAAGATTGGCTTCAAACAGGTATTTATCAGCAAAATTCAGGTTAAGCCTGCCAAAATAAGATTGCATCGTCCAGTCCTGAGCATTTCCGAAAGCGCTGGCATCTAATGTTGCCGCATCAATTACGCTGAGGGCTGGATCTATCAGATCCAGTTTACTTGCTCCAAACCATCCGCGCTTATAATATTCCTGACTGGCTCCTACCATTACATTTACCGTCAGACGTTCGGCCAGTGTTTTTTCATAGCGGACAATTCCATCCATGTAATATTGGTAGTTCTTTCTGTTTTCATTGGTTACTGAAGTTCTTCCGACCACATTCCTTGTAACCGTATTATTGATAAACTCCCAGCGGTTGTTAAAGACCGGCTGCTGATAGCGCAGGGAATCTTCAAAAACATAATTATAAGAACCTTCGATGGTCAGCCCTTTCATGGGCTCGACTTTGCCAAAGAACCGTGCTGTCATACTGTTTCTTTTGATGTCTCCTTTCTGACTATGCAGATTATGCAAAACGTTATTTGCCTGAGGGTCATCTTCCGGATTATTGGGGCCACCGAAACGCCCGTCGGGCGAACGAAGTACCATACCGGGTGTACTTGCGCCCGCATAAGTAAATACATCATTCAGGATATTGGTACCGATATCGGTTTTGGAAACCAGTCCGTTCAGACGGGCACCCAGCGTCAGCCACGGTTTTACATCCGCTTCCAGATTAAGGCGCATATTATAACGCTGGAAACCAGCTTTTTCAATAATTCCCGGATTATCCAGATAACCAAACGATGCAAAATACCTCATATTAGTACTTCCTCCTGAGAAAGAAAGGTTATGATTCTGCACAAGGTTTTTCTGAAAAACAGCATCTGTCCAGTCAGTATTCGGATATTTCAGCTGGTCTCCGTTTTCATTGGCTCTCCAGAGGTCAATTTTTTCCTGGGAGAAAATCGGAGTAGCATTGGGATCTGAATTATAAAAACCTTCATTGACCAGCCCCATATAATCAGCATAGTTATTTACAGTCTTTACTACATTGGAAGGGCGGGCTACTGAAAAGAAAGCATTATAATTGACTTTCATTTCGCCTGATTTCCCCTTCTTCGTGGTAATCAGAATTACACCATTGGCAGCCCTTGAACCATAAATAGAAGCAGAAGCGGCATCTTTCAATACAGAGATGCTCTCTACATCCTGCGGGTTCAGGGTATTCATATCACCCACTGCACCATCTATAATGATCAAAGGGTTAGCATTATTCAGCGTACCCTGTCCGCGCACGCGAAGAGTCGCACCATCACCACCCGGACGGCCATTTCCCTGGTTCACATGGAGTCCGGAGGATAATCCTGACAAACTTGCAGAAAGCGAAGTAACCGGACGGCCTTCTGTTTCCTTACCGATATCAATAGAAGAAACGGCGCCGGTCAGGTTGACTTTTTTCTGAGTACCATACCCTACTACTACCAGTTCTTCCAGGGCTTTGGTATCCGATTGCAGCACCACATCCACACGTGTTCTTCCGCCGACATTTATTTCCTGGCTGATAAAACCAACAAATGAAAATACCAGCACAGCGTCATTATCGGCATCCAGTGAAAAATTACCGTCGATATCCGAGGTGGTTCCCTGTGATGTTCCTTTAATCAGAATATTTACCCCTGGCAGGGTTTCACCGGATTCATCCTTTACGGTTCCTTTGATTTCCTTTAATGACTGTATCTGAATGGTTTGAGGATCTGCTACTGCTTTAGCTGCCGGAGTGGCCGGGTCGACAGGGGCAGGTGTAATGAGAATCCGCCCGGCCACTACTTCGTACGAGAGATTGAGGGGGAATAGTACTTCATTCAACACCTGTTTCAGCTGCTTTCCGGAAGACTGAACAGAGACTTTTCTTTCCGGTTTAATCATTTTCTGGCTGTAGGCAAATTTCACATTCGCCTGTGCTTCCAGCTGAGACAAAACCTTGTGAAGCTCTTCGTTCTGAACATTAAGACTGATACTCTTGGAAAGCATTTCCTGAGCTGTTGTCTTATAAGCGAAGGCCATTCCCGCAAACAATACCGTCACCAGTAAATAGACCAGTGAAGATCGCAGAACAATGCCCGTCAGCTTCTTCAATTGAGGTTGATTTTTTTTCATCATCTTATGAAATCATGAATAACTGTTACTTAATTTCTTTCCAATCTGATTTTAACTCTTCTGTCATGCTGTACTTATTTCCGTTAGCGGAAGCAGCATATCACTTTCGTCTTTTCATAATCCCTTGTAGTTACTGTTTTATCATACATTTAAATTTATTTAGGTTAAACTCTGTTAAAATAATTATTCACACCCTTTACCGCTGATCAGGATACGTCCGCCAACAGATTCATAAGTAGCATTCACAGACTTGCAAAGCAGCGTCAGTGCGTCAAAAAACTGCATATTACTCAGGTCGCCGGTAAAGTTGCAACGAGCCATTTCCGGCTGCGGCAATTCAATTTCCACACCATACAATGTTTTGAATACAGCCAGTATGTCAGGGAGCTGCACATTGTCCATTAACATATCTGTTACGAAGGCTATTTCTGTTTTCCTGGTCTGCACTTCTGTTACACTGTGCTGTATTTCGCCGGATTCCACATTATAAACCACCTTTTCATTAGGGACTAAGAGTATGGATTTCAGCGGCAGCCCTTTTTCAAAGCTGTTTTTCATTGGTTCTTTATCCTCAAAAACAGAAACCTTACCGGTTACCACACTCACTTCCAATGTGTTATCCTTTACATTTCCTTTTATCCAGAAACTGGTTCCCAGTACTTTTGTCACCAGGTTACCTCTTTTTACAAAAAACGGCCGGTCCGGATTTTTTGCAATCTCAAAAAACGCATCTCCCTCCAAAGCAACCTCTCTTATATTGTCCGCAAATTCCTGTGGATAACTAAGTGAGCTTCCGGGAGTCAATGTAATCACGCTCCCGTCTTTCAGTATAAGTTTCTTCAACCTGTCAGAATCATTGATCTCCTTCATCATCCTTGTTTCCTTTTCAATGACGACACTGATCAGATTTTCAATACGCTTTCCGGTATCACTCCTATAAATCCGGAACCCGGCTATCAGCAGAAGTACGGCAGCTACTCCCGTCAGATACCGCATGTAAACCGACAGGTTTCGTCTTGGCTTCCACCCTTCCTCAAGTAAATCTTCCTGCATATTCAGCCATATCCTTTGCTCCATTTCTTTTCTCTCCGTTTCATCCAGATCAGGGTTCTTACCTCTGTTCAGCCGGCTATACCAATCATGGACAAACGCTTCTTCTTCGGGAGTACATTCTCCGTTATGATATTTTTCCAGTAACACCCGGATTTGTTTTTTACTCATGGGTACTTAAAATGTTAAAAGTTCAGGAAATCATATTTTAGCTTTCAGATCAGAGGTTTGCAGGGTTTACATCTAATAAGCCGGAGAAACCTCCCAAAACCCTAAATCACAATTTATTTTATAAGAAAATTGCAACACAAACTGCTCATATAGACTAAAAATTCATTATATAATACAATTCATAAAAATCAGGGTATCTGTATTGAATGCTGTACATAAAAAAATCAGCACCGGCTCACTGCCGATGCTGATTCACTAAAGCCGGAAGGCAGATCTGCCTTCCGGTGCATGATACCGGGTTATCTTAATCCGTAATCATATCCGGGAGGCAGCATATCACGGGTTATGTTTCTGAAAGCATTTACCTGATTAATCGGCAGCGGTTTGATATAATGTTCCTGCTTCACATAGTCTTTCCACCGCAGAATATTATCCTGTGTTTCTTCCTTACTTTTAGGATTATTCTTTTTGATGCGGCTGACCAGCGATCTGGTGCGTTTCAGGATAAAGAAGGTATTGAACTCCAGGCCGATTTCACGGTGATATTCATTCAGTATAAAATCAAGATTAACCCCTTCTTTTTTATACGCATCCATCTCTTCTGGATTATCAAATGCCCGGGTCCAGACCGGCTGCAATGCTTCATATACCGCATTATTTCCCAGGTTCAGTTTCCAGTTACATTCGGCTACAATCAGATGCATTTCTGCCAGCCGGATAACGATCGCATTGGCATGACCTTCTTCCTGCTTACCCATTTCCACACGGGAACGGTCAAAGAATTTTTTGATCGAATAATACCTGCTGCGCTGTTTCAGCGGCCCGCCATAATATTCAGATCCGGGGTCATCCATATCAAATACCTCATTCATCCCGTCAAGATAATAGGCCTTCGGATCTTTCGACGCAACCCAGTCATCATGAAATTTGTCTTCCTGTGGCGTGATCGCCCGTAACGGCATATAGCATACCGTATCACCCATTGATTTGGGGGCGGCTTTGTCGTCGTCAATTTTCAGATATACTGTTTCGAAGTTGGCCAGTTTTCTTTTATCATTGTCGGAGTACATCGTTATCCAGGAGAAATTCGGCATAATGTGCCTGTACTCTCTTCCATAGTACATCGAGTGAGCAGGCATCACATAATCAAAGGTACTGCCGGCGTCATTCAGCCGGGTCACGACCAGCGACTTGGTCGATGATGTTACGGACCCGTCCGCATTAACATGCATTTTTAAGGTTTCGTTGGTCCGGCCCACTCCGGGTCTGTGAAAAGTCTGCGCATTGGTATTGAACATTTTATCGGTTGTCCACTGAACGCTCCAGATCACTTCATTACTCATCTTGTTAAACGCGTCGAAAACTTTGCTGTAATCATTTTCCAAAGAATAGCCGTAGTCGTTAATAACACTGGTTGCAAGACTTTTGGCTTCTTCATAAACACTTTCCAAAGAGCTGTAGCCCAGTTTGGCGTACAGGTTATATTCAGGTTCAGCACTGTATTCTTCATGTGAATAACCGGCTATAGCTAACAAAAATCTCGATTTAAAGGCCTTTGCAACACCCTGTGAGAACCTGCCAAATTCAGGAGTTTCGGCTCTTACCGGCAGCTTTCCGATCGCATAGTTGATATCAGCCAGGATCTGCGTATAAAAAAACTCAACCGGTTTTTGGTTGATTTCCAGCATGGATTCATCAAATTCCGTAAAAACCTGTTCCTGATAATGCCCGTACTTTCCCCATAACTCAACCTGAATCTGATAAAAATGAGCCCGGAGGCCACGGATCTCTGCAAGGTAAATTTCTTTTTTACGGTCTTCCGGATCATCGCCGATGATCTTTTCAATCCGGTTGGCAATCATGATTCCCTTGTGAAGGTCTCTGAATAATTCATTCAGAGTACCCCATGCCACATCTGATGATTCAGCATATGAATTGTTCATCGAGGAGGCGTTTTCAACAATGTCTCCGTAGTAATTTACCCTGAACATATTTTGCTGATATAATAACCGGCAGCTGCTGTATACAGCCGCGACACCTTCATACAGGCCCTGCTCTGTCTGGTAATAGTCTTCGGTCATCTGACTTCTGGACTCCTCCACAAGAAAATCCTGGCAACCGGACAGCAAGACAAGCAACAAGCTGGAAGCAATAATATTTTTCATAGTTTTAGCCATTTTAAAAATTAAAATTAACACCAAGCACATAGGAAGCAGGAATGGTATACATGGTATTAGGTTGCTCGGGATTGACGTCAGCCGGAGCCGCTTTGTATACATACAGCGGATTGCTTGCCTGCAAATAGACGCGCATGCGGGTGGCTTTCATTTCCTTAAACAAACCAGCAGGATTATATCCTAAAGCAATGCTCTGCACTTTAATAAAGTCACCTTTGAAAATACTGAGTGTACTTGAAAACCGGTGCGACTGTGCAGTGTGCGCCCTTGGCCAGTCGTTGGTAGGGTTCAGTGGAGTCCACCAGTCGATAGCATCAATTATATATTTATCAGCATTCCATTCAGCAGTGTAGTTACTGGCAGTAATGTAATGTCCAAACTGCCCTACCAGATTAAATGAAAAGTCGAATTGCTTATACCGCATGGAATTCTGGATGGAAGCCAGCATCTTAGGCTCACGCTGACCGATAATGAATTTATCTTCATCTGTAAATGCAAAATCATTATCCCGGTCGACCAGCTTGATTTCCCCGGGCTGCATATTATATTGCTTGGCTGTTTCCTGTTCATCAACCTGCCAGATCCCCGTTTTTTTATGATCCCAGACCACACTTATCGGATAACCGATAAACCATTGATTAGCCCGGTCATCTTTACCCTCTGTAAGAACGGTGATCTTATTTTTATTTTTTGAAACCATCCCTGTTACAGCCCAGTCGAAGTCCTTTTTGTTAACAATTCTTGAAGTGACTGAGAATTCCACTCCTTTATTAATGGTTTCTCCGATGTTCTGCCATATGGTACTGAATCCGGTAGCTTCAGGAAGCACCCTTTGCGTCAGTAATCCTTCATTTGTCGTATAGTAATACTCCAGGCTTCCTGACAACCTGTTGTTAAACAACCCATAGTCTAAGCCCACGTTCCATGTTTTGGATACTTCCCAGCCCAGGCTTTTATTAGCAATTCCACTGGGTGCCCAGGTAAAAATACCGTCACTTCCCCAATTGTAAGTACTTTGAGACAGTGTGGTCAGGGTCTGGTACGGGTTAATAGCCTGGTTTCCTACCTCGCCATAGCTTGATCTGAACTTAAGATTGGTTAATACACGCTGAGAGGCCATAAATGCTTCTTCACTTATCACCCACGCCATCGAAAACGACGGAAAAGTTCTCCATCGGCTTTGTGTGGCCAGGCGTGAAGAGCCGTCAGCCCGTACAGCCACATTGAGCAGATACCTGCCCATGAACTCATACTGTCCGCGGAACATATAAGAAAGAAGTGTGGATTTTGTATAATCCGACCAGATATTACGGTTAATAATTCCTGTCTGCAGAAAATGATACCCCATATACTGAGCCGGTATATCCTGCGAAGAAGCCCCTATCGTTTCTGAATTGTTACGGATTGCCTCCACCACGGCCGTACCCATGAGCTGATGTTTGTTGTTAATCGTCCGGTCAAAGTTCAGAATAGCATTCCAGGTAATATTGGACTCCCCGCGTTTCTCAAAACTTCCGTAGTTTAATCCCAGATTCTGATAGCTGGTTCTTGAGTCGCGGTAAATCCCGCGTGACCGGTTATGGTAATCAAATTTAAGGTTGGTGGTAAATTTAAGCCATTCAAGAGGCCTGACATCCGCTTTAAGAATAATATCCGCCATTTCACCACCCCGCTCATCAAGCAAATGCCCCTTTTCATAATTCCAGAGAGCGTTTACATATTTTTCTTTTCCGACGGCATCTTTCATCCCGTTTTCAGGGTTCTCATCAATATAAGGCGTTTCAAACGGAGACATTCTCCGCATGTTATCCCACATATTATCCGGCCATCCTGTATTCCTGCGAAGGCTCAGTCTGCTGATAGTGCCCAGATTCAGCCATTTGGTTACTTTCAGATCTGCATTGGCATTCAGGACGTGGCGTTTAAAACTGACTGTTTTGTAATAAGAATTATTATCCTGAAAGTTATAAGAGATACGGTAATTGAGCTTGTCAGTACGGTTACTCAGACTGATATTGTGCCCCTGGGTAAAGGAGCTTTCATTAAACAGAGCCTTCTGCCAGTCAAAATTGATTCCCTTTTCATAATAATTCGTTGCCCAGGTTGAATGAAACATTTCCATTCCTGTCCTGGTATCAATATGTGAATTTTCCCATAAATCCGGATTCGCGGCACCATGAGTCTGATAACGCATCACGTCTCTAATGAGCTCCGCATATTTCTCTGCGGACTGCATCCTGATAAATTCGTAACGGTTAACACCTACATAAGAACCTATTTCCACATTCAGCTTATTAATGCCCCTTGCTGCTGCTTTTGTCGTAACCAGGATGACCCCGTTAGCCGCCCTTGAACCGTAGACAGCAGTAGCGGCCGCATCCTTCAGAATTTCCATTGACTCCACGTCTGAGCTCACAAGATTATCCCAGCTGCCCGGCATACCATCAATAATGAGTAAAGGTGAATTGCTGGCAGATAATGACCTGCTTCCTCGGATACGGATAGACGGTTCTTCCCCGGGTTGCCTTGACGGACTGATATATACCCCGGCGGCCTGCCCCTGCATGGCATCCATCACATTTACACTCGGGAACGTTTCGATTTGTTTTGTATCAATTGTCGAGACGGAGCCTGTTAAACTGCTACGTTTCATGGTACCATATCCCACCACCACCACTTCATCCAGCGCTTTAGTGTCTGACAGCAGTACTACCTCTATCCGGGTTTTATCTCCGACTGTCAGCTCCTGACTGATGTACCCGACAAAAGAAATGACCAGCACTGCATTACTTTCGGTATTGAGGATAAAATTCCCTTCACTGTCTGTGATAGTTCCTTCTGTCGTTCCTTTGATCAGAATATTCACTCCGGGCAGGGATTCTCCGCCGGCATCGGTTACTTTGCCACTGATTTCTTTCAGTGACAGCAGAATTGCCTCCCTTGGGGTTCGTAAACTCCGTTTATTCTCTTCATCTGCCGCCTCAGCAAATGCCACTCCTGAACAGAAGACTGACATCAGTAGATTCATCAGTGTGTACTGCAGGATTTTCCCTGGCAGATTAGTCCATTGGGGTTTAAGTTTTTTCACCATCTTGAAAATCATGAATAATTGTAAATACTTCATTTCAGTTGCTTTCTCAGTTAATCTCATGCTAAACTCATGTGCATGTTGAAAAATCACGCAGATGCTTCCACTTCAATTGTTCTTTTGTTTCGCTCATAGTCTTCAGGTTAAATGGGTTAAAGTATATTCAGAATCATTATCACATATCCACAAATGTTCTGCTGTTCTGCCACGGACATAAACAGCAGAACATTTGCAGGTGACCCACAGATTTATGATCTGCAGATCGCCTGGATATAACAAGGACCGGTTACTACCTTACAGCAGTTCTGTCCACTTTCCAGAAATTTTCCTTGTAGTAATTGTCAGCCCGAGACTAAAAGATGAAGAAATCGGGTAATTATTGTAATTAAGAGAAGATACACCTGAATATACTAAGCATAAACCGACAGGAAAGCATAGTTTTTTATATTAATTTACATAAATAATACAAAAATGAGCCATTGTTTACCTTAATAATCTTTGTTTATTACAACAAAAAATCAATTGAACAAATGACAATAAAGCGTAGTAATTCCTATCATAACATGATCACTGAGATGAAACCGTATATGTTTCAGGGCTTTGGTAAGGTGGTATTCAACAGCCTTTTCCGAGAGGTTGTAATGCCTGGCTATATCTGCAACAGACCAGTATTCAAACCGGCTTCGTATAAAAATATCCCTTGACTTTAAAGGGAGATCCTGTAAGCCGCGATCAATGGATGCCTGCAGATCATTGTATAAGATAGTGTTCTCTGTTTCTGTATTGATATATTCTGCCAGGTCTTCAAAGTAATCCTCATATGTAAGTGTTTCTGTTCTGGACCGCAGATAATCAATTACCTCATACCGAACCGCCGTAAACAGATAACGATTCAGATGGGTCACTGACAGGGAAGCGCGTTCTTTCCAGAGGCGGGTAAAAATCTCCTGTACAATTTCTTCAGCGGCTTCACGATCATTGATTTTCCTGCATACTACCTGAAACATCTGATACCAATAGGCTTTGTAGATAGCAGTAAATGCATTCTGATCCCCGGAACGTAATCCCTCTAACCATTTACTATTATTATCGATTTCCGTCTTGGTCATTTTTTCTTAACAGGAATATAATACTTCAGTCTGTACGGATTCCAATACGCACCATGGGTACAAAAATAGACGAGATTCTGATCATATTCCCTTAATAGAGGGTTCATTTTCAAAAGATTATTTTGTCGTGTCCGTTACAAAACAATATCTGCCGCACCGATTACCATTGGAATGCAAATTCCTGTTAATGGCCTGAGATTAAAAAAATACCTATGAAAAATATCCACATTACCGTATTTTACAATTATCAACAAGCATGTTCATAATAACGCACACTCCTGTTTGTAGAATTATAAAATCCTGAAAAAGAACAATATGCAGTGTTGATATCTTTGTTGACAAATCTTTTATAATCCACGGCACCTGTGGACCACCAGTGGATAACCTGCCCTTTGGCATGTGTAATTATTGCCTGCATTGATAAAACCGGAAGTTGTTTTTCAAAGATTCGCTCGCGCAGATCCGGTTGATTATAAGCGATTTTCTCACAAAAATGAAGGTCTGCCCGTCATTTCCTTCCATTTTCCTTTTCATTGTCTATTTTTACAGACTTGTTTATCTATTCACCATCATAAGCAACCAGTTGTTATGCCAAATCCATGGACGGGTAAGGGGAATCCTTATACCAAACAAGAAGTAAGAGATCGTTTACAAAAAACAGTAGATCAGCAGCAAGCTATTATTGCCGCAGGTGCAGGTACGGGGATCAGCGCCAAATTCATTGAAAAAGGAGGGGCTGATCTGATTATCATATACAATTCCGGCCGTTTCAGAATGTCCGGCCATGGCTCCACAGCCGGACTGATGGCTTATGGGGACGCTAATGCCGTAGCTATGGAAATCGGTGAATTTGAAGTATTACCTGTGGTTGAAGAGATTCCGGTGATCTGCGGTGTGCATGGCTCTGACCCCCGCCGGCGCATGTGGCATCACCTGCTGAAAGTAAAGGAAATGGGGTTTTCAGGTGTGAATAACTTTCCGACACATTGCATTGTGGACGGGCATTTCCGGAATGTTCTCGAAGAAACCGGAATGGGTTTCGATAAAGAAGTAGAAATGATTCGACTGGCGACTAAAATGGATCTGTTTTCTATTGTCTATGTAGCTACACCTGAAGATGCCGTACAAATGGCCGAAGCAGGAGCCGATGCGATCATTGCTCATGTGGGTACCACCGTTGGCGGGTCGATAGGAGTAGTAAACGCGACCTGCAGCATGGACGATGCCATTGAAAGAACAGAAAAAATCATTGAAGCGGCCCGGAAAGTGAATCAGGATATTTTCTTCCTGGCACACGGCGGCCCTGTGAATACCCCGGATGATGTCAGCATTATGCTTGAAAAATCAAGCGCGCAGGGTTTCGTGGGTGCTTCCTCTCTGGAACGCATGGGCGTAGAAGCTTCACTCACCAACCTTACCCGGGAATTTAAAGCTTTGACCTTACCTTCAAAAAAGTAGCTTTTTCTGCACACTTCCGAGACAAAGTATTTTAACATTATTCTGAAAATCCATGATAAAACATCTGCTGACTATCTGCTGCCTTCTGCTGACACTGCTTACTGCGGCTCAACCGGTTCCTGTACCTTCATCGCACTTTGGTTTCGCTATCGGTGATGATTATCAGCTGGCAAATTATACGCAGACAGAGGCCTATTTTAAGAAAGTAGCAGAAAATTCTGACCGGGTGAAACTGATGAACATCGGCACTACCGAAGAAGGCAGAAATCAGTATATCATAGTGGTTACTTCTCCTGAAAACCATAAAAACCTGGCCGGCTATAAGGAAATTGCTCAGAAAATGGCCCGTGCAGAAGGGATTTCCCAGGAAGAGGCCCGGGTACTCGCCAAAAAAGGAAAACCTGTCGTATGGATTGACGGAGGATTACACTCTACTGAGATGGTCGGTACACATCAGCTCATCGAAACACTGTATCAGCTGGCATCCCGGACGGATGAGGAAACACTGGATATTCTGGATAAGGTTATTATTCTGCTGGCTCAGGTCAATCCGGACGGCCAGGAACTGGTGGCCAACTGGTACATGCAGGAACCCGATCTGACGAAACGGAATATGCGTACCCCTACCATGTACCATAAATACATTGGTCATGACAACAACAGGGATTTTTATATGATGAACATGAAGGAATCCACTCATATATCCATGCAGCAGTATGTAGAGTGGATGCCGCAGATTATCTATAACCATCATCAGACCGGTCCGACAGGAACCGTACTGGCCGGGCCACCCTACCGCGACCCTTTCAATTTTGCTTATGACCCGTTACTGATCACGGGACTGGACGGAGTTGCTGCAGCCATGATTAACCGTTTGAACGTAGAAGACAAACCGGGTTATACACGCCTGAGTGGCTCCTATTACTCCACCTGGTGGAACGGAGGACTCCGAACCACCCCCTATTTTCATAATATGATCGGAATTCTGACGGAAATAATCGGCGGACCGGCACCTTATAAAATGCCGCTGGCACCTCAGCGCCTTGTACCGGATAATGCTACGCCCAATCCCGTCATTCCGCAAACATGGCATTTCAGGCAATCGATCGACTATTCTGTCTCGCTCAATTACTCGGTACTGAACTATGCGCGCCGGTTTGGCGATGAACTTCTCTTTAACATTTATAAAATGGGTAAAAATGCCATTGACAAAGGCAACAGAGATCATTGGACGCTCTTACCCAAACGTGCCGAAGAAATCAGGGAACTGTCGGCAAAAGCAAACCCGGGTGCTGCAGCTGTCCGTGGTGCTGAACTGACCGTTCCTCAGCAATATTATGATTCGGTTTATAAAAATCCGGCCTTACGTGACCCCCGTGGTTTCATTATTTCAGCCGGTCAGACTGACTTTCATACCGCCATTCAGTTTGTGAATGCATTGATCAAATCAGGTATTCAGGTTCATAAGGCGACCGCGGATTTTGAAGTGGAAGGGAAAAAATACCCTGCGGGTTCTTTTATTATTAAAACCGCACAAGCTTTCCGTCCGCATGTGATGGATATGTTTGAACCACAGAATCACCCTAATGATTTTCAATATCCCGGCGGGCCGCCTGTTCGTCCGTATGATGCAGCCGGCTGGACGCTCGCTTACCAGATGGGATTTCAGTTTGACCGGATTATCAATGGTTTTGACGGTCCTTTCAAAGCATTACCCTACGGAGAATTACAAACGCCTGAACTACGGGAAGTCGCCACATCTAAAAACGGATATATAGTAAGCGGACATACCAATATTGCCTTCCGGGCAGTCAATCTTTTATTAAAAGAAGGACTGGAAGTATATCGTACAGAGCAGGCACAGGAAGGTATCAGTGCCGGATCATTTTATGTACCTTCAAAAGCCGGACCTGCCCTGAAAAAGCTTGTCAGTAAAACCGGGATAACATGGAATGCGGCACCCCGGAAACCCACCCACCTGAAACCGGTTAAACCCGCCCGCATTGCTCTGTTTGACTATTACGGCGGCTCTATGCCTTCCGGATGGGTCCGCTGGCTGCTGGAACAATACGATTATGATTTTCAGCTTATTTATCCACAGGAAATCGACAAAGGTAATCTGAGAGAAAAGTATGATATCATTCTGTTTATAAGCGGAGGAGTACCTGCTTATAACCCCGATGCTGCCAAAAGCAATACTCCTCCGGCCACTTCCAACAATACAATCCCTGAGCAATTCAGGCACATGTCCGGCACTTTATCCCCTGATCAATCCATTGCATCGCTGAAAACCTTTGCAGAAGCCGGAGGAACCCTTTTTACGGTAGGAAGCAGTACCTCCCTGGCTTATCATTTAGGTCTGCCGGTAAAAAACGGATTAACAGAGCTGTCACGTGAAGGGAAAGAACAAGCGCTGGCAGGAGAAAAATATTATATCCCGGGCAGTATTCTGCAGGTCAGAACGGATACAACCCTGCTCTCTGCAAGAGGAATGAGCTCACACATCAACGTGATGTTCAATAACAATCCCGTATTTCAGCTCACACCTGAAGCCACATTAAGAGGAGTTCAACCCATTGCCTGGTTTGATACCGAAAAACCTTTGCAAAGTGGCTGGGCATGGGGACAAGCCCATTTATTCAACAAAATAGCAGCATTTGAAGCACCGCTGGGTGCAGGAAAATTCTATGCGTTCGGTCCTGAAATTACTTTCAGGGCACAATCTCACGGAACCTTCCGGTTTTTATTTAACCAGTTGTATCAATAGATAAATTCATATCAGACAATGACAGTATCCCGGATAAACGGAACGATCATTGTCTGATATAACTTTAAGCCCTTTCATATTGCCGGAGTGTTTTGCTGGCGTTATGATAAGCCGTCTTCAGTTTATACTGATACCACTTATCTTTAAAGACTTTCCGCATAGCATAATCAAAATTGCGGATCAGTACCAGATTTCTGAAACCTTCCAGCCTGTCGGTGGCGGAAGAAGAAACAGCCCTGACACTCACAGAATAGCCTCCGGTCTGATATTGAATATAATGCCAGTATCCGGCAGGCATAAATACCGTTTCTCCAAAACCAATCGTACATTCCCAGCCTTCGAGATACTTTAATGCAGGAAATTTTTCGTAATCCGGATTTTTCAAATCTGCGATCCCGTGAAAATTATAGGGCAATCTATACAACAGGGGAGATTGTTCCTTTGGAAAAAGATAAACCTTTTTAAGACCTTCAAATTGTGTCAGAAAAACATGAGACATATCAATATCGTAATGATAACGGGTGCTTGACCCTTCTGCGCCAAAAAACATCAGCGGAAGCCACGTCACCAGATTATCAACAATTTTATTGAAGTGAAGCTGCTTTCTGAGTTCGGGTTTTTCCAGCAGCAGATTAAAAAGAAACAAACGTTGCTCAGAAGGTCCCCCCTGAATAATATCCAGATATTCACGGAATGGCATCTTCAATTCAGGGTCGCTGCTCAGTTTATCTTTATGCGCATTTTCACTGCCATGAACATCCACCAGGTGATCTCCGGCGAGTTCCTTAAAATAATCGTAATTCCAGGTATCCAACGCAGGCCCTCCTATAAAATCTTTCAGGACAACCGGTGTTTTTGTCCGTACATACCTGTCTGTAAATTCCTTCCTGGAAAGTCCTGATACTGTTTCAAGTGCTTGTAACTTCATAATTTCAATCCTGAAGATCGTATAAAATCAAAAACAAAGGTACTTAATTTCAAACTATACAATTCCGATAGACTAAATAATTCAACAAATTAAACTGATAAACCATTAAAATTCATGATTTAAATAAATTATTCCATGCTATTGCTGACATAAATCTGTTATTCTTCCCCTATCATACCTAACCTGCGAATGCGAAAATTCAGAAATTTTCTTATTTATTAAAAAAATTTCAAAAATGTACTTATTTTTAAAAATCACCTCGTTTTACACGTAAATCACATATTCTTAAAACAAATGAAATCATCAAGACGCACTTTTCTTAGGTCCTCCATTCTGACAGGCTCACTGGCAGGGTTTTCACCCATTGCTTTCGCTAAAAAAATATCCAGGAATGCCCCCCTTGTCGTTTCCACCTGGGATAGCGGAACCATATCAAATGGTGCTGCCTGGCCTGTCCTGGAAAATGGAGGGAAGGCAATCGACGCGGTTGAACAGGCTGCCATCGCCATTGAAAACGATATTAACTGTTGTGTGGGACTGGGCGGGAATCCTGACCGCGAAGGTTTTGTCACACTGGATGCCTGTATCATGGACGAAAAAGCAAACTGCGGATCGGTTATGTTTCTGGAAAGAATCAAACACCCGGTTTCAGTAGCAAGAAAAATTATGGAAACTACGCCTCATGTAATACTTGCAGGAACCGGTGCCCAGCAATTTGCAGTGGCCAATGGTTTTTCACTGGAAAAGCAGGAACTTTCTCCGGATGCAGAAGAAGCCTATAAGAAATGGCTGGTCAAATCAGAATACAAACCGGTGATCAATATTGAAAACCAGATTCCGAACCGGAAAGGAAACGGCCCTTTTGCACCAAACTTATTTGACGACGGATCGTTCAATCATGATACCATGGGTACTATTGCACTGGATAAGAAAGGAAACCTGTCAGGTATGTGTACTACCAGTGGAATGGGTTTTAAAATGAGAGGGCGCGTGGGAGATTCCCCTATCATTGGCTCTGGATTATTTGTAGATAACGAAGTAGGCGCCGCTACCTGTTCAGGGCAAGGTGAGGAAGTTATCCGTATCTGCGGGACACATCTCGTTGTTGAATTGATGCGCAACGGTGATTCCCCATACAATGCCTGTAAAAAGGCTGTGGAAAGAATCGTAAAACGTGACCCTGCCCGTGCCAGGGAATTCCAGGTAGGTTTTATCGCCATCAGCAAAAATGGTGAAACAGGCGCTTATGCTGTACAACCCGGCTTTAATTATACTGTTTCTGACAGCCGCCGCCAGGGAGAGATTTTCAATGCGGATAGTTATTTCTCGTAAAACGATGGTCGCGTTAAGGGTTTGATATTTTCAACCCGGCTGACCGGGCCGGGTTGAAGGTGACACGATGCCGCCAAGGTCCGGCAAAAGATTTACTTCCTATCATTTCTATCTGCTTTATGTGCATATAATCAGATAATTAGCTACTTTTGTAAACCTGCCGATCCTATCGGCAGGACAAATATTTCTTCCGTTGTTAAATCCTGCGGATCTCCGGGTTAGTCCGTTATTTTATCCGAAAGCTTACGGCCGGCTTCAAATCATTTCTTAACCGCACAACCATGAAAAACTTCCTTTTATTCATATTGTTTTTCCCTTTTTATTCACTTGCACAAAGTACAGGTGACAAATACCGGATTAAAGGCATTCTTACTGATCATAATGACCAGGCGATACCTTTCGGAGCTGTTTCTCTGCATTTGCAGGCTGATTCATCGTTAGTGGATGGCACATTGTCTGAAGAATCCGGAGTGTTTGAAATATCTGCTTTGGCCGGAAGCTATTATCTGAAAATCAATATTATTTCATTCAAAGAGCATCTCGTCAGCAATGTCAGGGTAACCGACAAGGATATTGATCTGGGTAAAATAATACTTTCAAGTGACTCTCAAATGCTGGATGAAGTAATTATTACCGGCGAAAAAAGTCAGATGCAGCTGGATCTTGACAAAAGGGTTTTTAATGTAGGCACCGATCTTGCCAATATCGGAGGTACTGCAGCGGATATTCTTGATAACATTCCTTCAGTAACGGTTGACCCCGAAGGTGTGGTAAGTCTCAGAGGTAGTGAAAACGTAAGAATTCTGATTGACGGACGGCCTTCAGGGCTCACCGGCATTGGTAGTCCCGACGCCCTTCGGCTTTTGCAGGGCAATATGATTGAGCGGGTTGAAGTCATTACCAACCCTTCGTCCCGGTATGATGCAGAAGGCGAAGTGGGGATTATTAATATTGTTCTGAAAAAAAATATCAGGTACGGGTTGAATGGCTCTTTTACTGCTAATTGGGGCAATCCGCTTGGCTATGGCGGTAGTTTTGACGTAAGTTTTCGTAAAAACAAATTCAACCTCTTTTCCAGCTACGGCTATAATTATCGCTCCACACGGGGTTCGGGGTCTTCTTTTCAGCGTTTCAGCGAAACCGACTCCGTTTTTTCCTATTCTGAAAACAGTACCCGTATGCGGGGTGGCCATGCACATAACCTCCGTGCCGGGGCCGACTACTATCTGAATGAACAAAATATCCTGACCGCCGCTGTACTGTACAGGACCGGACGCGGGCGTAATACCAGCAGCTACACCTTTAATGATTATGACAATACACAGTCGCTGGTACAGACAACGGTACGGAACGAAGTAGAACGCGAACCGGAAAATACAGTAGAAACTTCCCTTTCTTACCGTAAAGAATTTGACAGAAAAGGGCAGCTTTTTACTGTTGATTTTAAATTTATTGACAATCAGGAACTGGAGCTGGCTGATTTCCGCCAAACTTTTTCAGGCGCTGAAAACGATCTTTTACAGCGATCCGGCAATACAGAATACGAAAAAAACCTGTTGCTTCAGGCCGACTACGTACATCCGTTCAGTGAAAAAGGAAAATGGGAAACCGGGCTGAAAAGCACCTCGCGCACACTCCGGAATAAATTTCTGGTAGAAGAACAGAACGAATTTTCAGATTGGGAAATTCTGCCTCAATTTGATAATAACCTGGTATACCGGGAGAATATTCATGCCGCCTACCTCATGGCAGGGGAGCAATTCGGTAAATTTTCTGTACAGGCTGGATTAAGAGGGGAACTTTCGGACATACAAACTGAACTGCCTGATCTGAAACAAAAAGACAATCAGTCGTATTTTAATCTTTTCCCGAGCGTCCATTTTTCCTACGAATTATCACAAAGTAAATCATTACAGCTGAGTTACAGCCGCCGGTTGAGCCGTCCGGGTTTCCGTGACCTCCTGCCCTTTTCAGGGTTCAGCAATAACCGGTCCATTCGTATGGGGAATCCGCTGCTCCGCCCTGAATATACCAATTCCCTGGAGGCGGGGCAACTCATCAACTGGAACAGCGGCTCCCTGCTTACCAGTTTTTACTATCGCCACCGGACCGGGGTTATTGAAAGGATCACCATGGTAGATTCACTCGGACTCAGTCATATTTATCCTGTTAATATGGCCAGACAAAACGCCTATGGTCTGGAACTGAACGCATCCAATAACATTCAGAACTGGTGGAGAATCAACGCCAATTTCAATTTTTACAGAGCCATAACCAGCGGAAATTATCTGGATAAGTCTTATGGCAGTGATACCTATACCTGGACGAGCCGGGTAACTTCCAAAATGACTCTTTTCCGTGGTCTTGACTTTCAGGCCGGCATCAATTATCGCGGAGCACAGAATATTCTGCAAGGCCGCAGGCTTCCTTCCTACAGTGTAGATCTGGCATTGGCAAAAGACATTCTGAAAGGGAACGGCACGGTTACTTTCAGTGTACGGGATCTTTTCCAGACACGACGCTGGAGAACCATTCTCGAAGAGCCCGGATATTATTCCAATTCAAATAATCAATGGAGTGTGCGGCAGTTTCAGGTCACGTTTAATTTCCGGCTCAACCGTAGCAAGGAAAACCGCAACACAGAAAATAACAGTGGCGGTATGGAAGACGAAGGCTGATATTTACTATATAATCTTAGCATACTTTATAATCAACATTACCCACCTTTCAAAAATGACTTCATTGTCATAGTAAATACGTGTTTGGTGCTTCTTTAGAATAGTATCAATTGCTGTTAATATCGTAATTAATAGCATACTTAATCTATTTAGCAATAAACCCGTTTTATGAAACCGATTGTTCAAATTTCACTTGATCTTACGAATATTGACGAAGCGCTCGAGACCGCTGCCATGGCCATGCGGGCAGGTGTTGACTGGCTCGAAGCCGGTACTCCGCTGATTCTGGCTGAAGGCCTTCACGGTGTGCGCAAACTCAGGGAAGCTTTCCCCGGAGTGCCTATTGTCGCCGACCTTAAAACAATGGATGGCGGCTACCTCGAAGCCGAAATGATGGCCAAAGCCGGAGCCACACATGTAGTCGTAATGGCCAGAGCCCATGCCGAAACGGTAAAATGTGTGGTTCAGGCAGGAAAAGATTTTGGTGTAAAGGTCATGGGTGACAACATGATTTCTGAAAATATGGTCGACGGCGCCAAATGGCTGGAAGATCTGGGTTGTGATTATATCATCCATCATATCGGCTATGACGAACGTCGCGGAATTGCCGCTCAGGGCCTCCGTATGCCCAATCCGCTTGATCAGCTGCGTGAAGTGGTCAGTGCTGTAAAAGTACCCGTACAGGCTGTCGGCGGCCTCAGCCTTGAACAGGCAATCCAATGCCCTGCATATGGTGCGCCGCTGGTTGTACTCGGTGCGCCGTTAACGATCGATGCCGATTCGTTTAAGACAGCTGACGGCGATCTGGAAAGCTCACTTCGCCTCATCTGTGAAAAAATACATGCTTATGGCGATGTGTCCGTGGGCTAATCATTAAAATTCATTTCAAAGAATAGTTCATTAACTATGAAATCAGCCGCAGTTGTTAATTATGCTCCTGAAAAAGGATCTGTAGAAATAAGAGAAATTGATCGTCCGGATATCGGGGATGATGACGTATTGCTGGAAGTCGCCAATGTGGGAGTTTGCGGAAGTGATCTCCACCAATGGACTGCCGACCATAGCTGGCAGGTGAATTACCCGGTAGTATTAGGCCATGAATTCGGCGGGCATATCGCCGCATTGGGAAAAAACGTTACTTTCTGGAAAGAAGGCGACCGTGTAGTCAGTGAAACGGCTGCCGTGATCGACCCTAATAACCCCATGACCCGCGCAGGATTATATAATCTGGATCCTACCCGGAAAGGTTTCGGATACGGTGTGAATGGTGCCATGACCCGCTATGTCCGTGTGCCTGCGCGCTGCCTGCATAATGTTCCGGACGCATTACCCTTCGAACAGGCCTGTCTTACCGAGCCCTGCTGCGTAGCCTATAATGCCGTGGTTGAAAATACCAATATCAAGCCTGGCGACCGTGTCATTGTGCTGGGTCCCGGAACGATCGGCATCCTTTGCGCGGCCATGGCCAGATTATGCGGTGCGGAAGTGGCGATTGTAGGATTGGAGAATGACCGGAAAAGAATTGAAATTGCTGCACAATACGGCGTTGAAGGTATTATCGGTGATGCAACAGAATGGGCCAGAAAACGCGACGGACTTGGTGCTGACTGTATCATCGACGCAGCCGGTTCAAGTATCACACTTAAAATTGCACTGGACCTGGTTCGTCCGAATGGCCGGATTTCTAAAGTGGGCTGGGGACCCCAGCCGTTAGGCTTCAGCCTGGATCCGCTGGTGCAGAAAAATATAACCTTACAAGGCAGTTTCAGCCATAACTGGCCGATATGGGAAAAAGTAATCGCCATGTTAGCCAGCGGACAACTTGATGTAAAACCTATTATAGGCGGAGTATGGCATATCAATGACTGGCACGATGCCTTTGAAAAAATGCATAGCGGAGAAGTAGTAAAAAGCGTTCTGAGACCCGTCTGATAACACCATGAGATTACAGGATAAAGTAGTGATTATTACGGGAAGCTGCACCGGGATCGGAAAAGCTATTGCCCGGAAATGCGTTCAGGAAGGTGCTAAAGTAGTCATTCACGGACTGGATGATACGCCGGGCCGGGAGCTCGTACAGGAATTAGGAACTCAGCATGCCGTGCTGATGATTGAGGATATCACCCTGGAAGGTGCTGCACAAAGGCTGGTCGATCTTGCGGTTGCAGCATTTGGCAGACTGGATGCAGTGGTAAATAATGCAGCCATGATTACAGCTTCCAACATTCAAACTACTACACTTGATTTTTTCAGGAAAGTGATTGAAACCAATTCGCTGGCGCCTTTTTCATTAATTAAAGCTGCTTTACCTCATCTTACCCAAACCAGAGGCAGTGTGCTGAACATTGGTTCAGTCAATGCCTGGTGCGGTGAACCCGACCTGCTGGCATACAGCGTTTCAAAAGGTGCCCTGCAAACCCTTACCCGCAACCTGGGCGACACGCTGAACCGTGAAAACGGGGTCAGGGTTAATCAGGTCAATCCCGGATGGGTGCTGACGGAAAAAGAGTCCCAACTGAAAAGAGAGCTGGGGTTTGGTGACGACTGGGATGCCAAATTACCGGATGTATACGCCCCTGCCGGCAGGATCCTCCGACCGGAAGAAATTGCGGCAGCGGCTGTTTACTGGATATCTCCGGAAAGTTATCCTATCAGCGGACAAGTGGTGGAACTGGAACAATACCCGGTGATCGGCCGGAATCCGCCTAAAGATTTAAGTGTATTTCAATAAAACTCTTTTAGTATTATGCCTCAATTAGCTGCCTTTCCCAAGGCGTTTATGCATGCGCTCTGTAAAGACGGAACCATGCGTATTGCAGAATGGATTGAACTGGCTGCAAAGCTGGATATAAATGGAATGGAATGGTATGCCGGGTTTCTGGAAATGGCCGACGAACGCAACTGGGCCGGATTCAGACAACAGGTGGAAAGCCACGGCATGGTGATTCCGATGATGTGCTGCTCACCTGATTTCACCCACCCCGACAAAGGATTCCGGGAAAACGAAATCGCCAAACAAAAACGATGGATTGATATGACCCATGTATTAGGTGGGACTTATTGCCGGGTATTGTCGGGACAACGACGCCCTGAATTATCCATTGATGAAGGCATTGATCTTGCTGCCGAATCCATTGAAGCGTGTATTCCTTATGCTGTGGAAAAAGGTATTACACTGATCATAGAAAACCATTACAAAGATGACTTCTGGGAATATCCTGAATTCGCCCAGAAAATGGATATTTTCAAAAAACTGGTTGATAAAATCCATCATCCTAATTTCGGGGTAAATTATGACCCCAGCAACACCTTTCTGGCCGGTGAAGATCCTTTGGAATTACTTTACAAAGTTTCTGATCGTGTGGTAACCATGCACGCCAGCGACCGTTTTCTGCTGGAGGGTACTATTGAAGATCTGCAGCGGGAAGAATCCGGCGCGCTAGGATATGCCAAACGTCTGAGTCATGGTGAAATCGGCAAAGGACTGAATGATTATGATGCCATATTTACTGAGCTGAAAAGAGTAGGCTTTGACGGCTGGATCAGTATTGAAGACGGCGTAAACGGCATGGAGGAACTGGATAGGAGTGTGCAATTTCTCAAAAGAAAAATAAAGGAATACTGGCCGGAAAGCTGATAAAAAAATCCGGGAAGCTAAAAATCTGCTTCCCGGATTACACTACTCAGACCGCCCGGCGGTCTGTTATGTAACATTTAATAGTGTACTAATTTTTAATAAAAACCCTACCCGATCCTACATTGCCATTTTCAAATTTTACCCGTACAATGTACAACCCCATTTTCAACCGGCTCACATCTATCGTATTATTATCGGTTACGGCCTGCATAATCTGTAACCCGGACTGATTCAGGATTTCTACTGACTTCACTCTGGCAAAGTCAGCACCTTCAATAAAAAGCTTCTCAGCTGCCGGATTGGGATAAAGCATCGTGTGAACGCTGGTGTCTGAACCTGTCTCCACACTGACCATCCGGCTGTACTCGTAACTACCGTCCATATCTACCATTTTTAAACGGTAATATAATAAGGAACCTGCAGGAGAAAGCAAATCATCGGAGAATGAATAGAACACCGGTTTTACAGAAGCCCCCTGTGCGGATACCTTTCCTACACGGTTCCATTGTTTCCCATCCCTGCTTCTCTCTATTTCAAAATAGCTGCTGTTCGTTTCGTCGGTAGTTTGCCAGGAAAGCAGCACTCGATTATTTTCCTTTGAAGCACTAAAATCAAACAGCGTTACCGGCATAGGATCCTCATCATCTTCCGGAAAGCTTATCAGCCCTCTGAAAGGGAAATTATGAAGCTCGCCGGTTGACTGATAAAATGAATTTACCACCACCTGGCCCTGAATATTATTGGCACCTGTCTTTCTCAGATTAGCATAAGGCGCAAAAATGCTTCCTTCTACCGTATTTCCCTCACTAATGTTCAGATTAACAACTGACGGAAAATGCCATAATACATACGGAAGTATAGCAGCATTAAACCCATTCATGTTAAAGACTTTAAAATTAAAGTCGGCACCGGTTGATACGTTGATAATCAGAGGCCTTTCTGCGGTTGGCGTAAATGAAATTTTCAATTCCCCGAGATTTGATAAAAAAGATGCGTCTGTATTCCAGATATAAGGATCTCCCCATACATCACTGATATTGTCAATCAGGCGCAGGTTTCCCTGATTATTCCCATCGGAATATACCGTTCCCTGCAAATTTTTAAGATCCCCTGACACCTTTTTAAGATCTTCAAAGACCTGATCAAAATGAATAATGGAGTTGGGAAGGAAACCAACAGGATTATTGGCCACATCAAAATCAAACCTGTTACCTGACAATTCAATTGCAGCGTCATACTGATCGTACGAATCAGTAGCTTTGGTAATACGCATCGGAGAACTGGCCCCGTTCCTGTCTGTCTCATGGACGCGGGATTCATCAGCGCCCGCTCCTGCATATAGCTGGCCGATCTTCACATAGCCTTTCTGATTACCGATCACTGCGATCCTGCCTTTAAAATAATTCACGCCACCATTCACAAGTAATGCCAGTGGAATATTCTGACTCCCCGGAACCTTATAACTCCCTGAATATACAGCATAACCTGCGCTCTTATTATTTTCTGGATCGCCGATATTCAGATTACCGCCAATGGCTGCAGGTCCCTCACTTTCATTGGAAAGCAAAGTGGCATCGGCCTTCGTGAAAATAATAAATTCTGCTGTTTCAGCTAAAGGGTTTACCTTATCCTGTGCACGTACAGACGAACCCGCCATGAAAAAAGCCTGTACCATTAACAGTAAACAAAGGACATTGATCCGAAGGTTGGATTTCTCTTTTTTCAGAACATTCAGAGGCGAATAATATATGTTTTTAAAAATGATCATTAGGATTGAAGAGGTTTTCAAAATTGTAATATTACAATTTAAAATAATTGCAATTAACTGATTTACAAAAGTATAATCACAAAACAATTTGCACAATAGTACCCAGGCATCAATTTAAATCAGATTAAACCAATATAAAATTTAACTATTTCTCCCCTACTTCACGTAAGTCCCTGATATGCCCGGCATTCCCTGTTTAAAGTATTTAAAACTCTGTTTTATACGCTAGAATATATTCTACGATACATATCTATCATATTTGCACCAACAACCTATAGCTACATACAAAATGCCCTCTGATTCAGCTAGTAGAAAGCCTCTTTAATGTACTTTTACTCACATGCAGAAAGTACCTGTCTGCCATATCATTCCCGAAAGCTTTTAAAATTCCTGAACCACAATGAAAAGAAAGAATCAACACTTGCTTTCCCGCAGAGATGCTATCAGGTTGGGTGCCGGCACAAGCCTTAGCCTGTCTTTGGGTCCTAACGCCTTTGCAGGTAGTCAATCAGGCAAAAGCAACCGGATCATTGAAGAAAATAAAAAAGAAGGGACAACAGCCTGGCAGCTAACCAGGGTAAGGCCGGATAAAAGTCAGCACAGAACAACCCTGATTGAAGGCTATTGCTCAAGGCAAAGTGTATCAGGTGGTGAAAAGCTGGATATTTTCGTCTCAGTGGATCCTGTCAGAAAATACATCCTGGATATCTACCGTACCGGTTACTACGGTGGTACCGGTGCCCGCCTTATGAAATCCATCGGTCCGCTTGAAGGAAAAATACAGGCAACACCTGCTCCGGAAGAGATGAATATTCATGAGTGTGAATGGGAAGTTTCAACCAGTGTCACCATACCCGCTGACTGGCTGAGCGGGGTCTATATCGGGAAATTAAAAACAATCCCCACCACACCCGGTGAACCCTACTGGGAAAGCTATATCATTTTTATTGTCAGAGATGAGCGCCCGGCGGATCTGTTATTTCAGTGTTCTGACAATACCTGGCAGGCTTATAACCGCTGGCCAAGTAACTATTCAATTTATACACACCCCAAAGGGGTTCAGGGCCCCTGGGCAAAGGTGAGTTTTGATCGTCCCTACGGGCGCCAGTCGCAATACATGGACATTGTCAATGATCCGCTTTCCTTTGGTTCCGGAGAGTTTATTTCATTTGAAATGCCGTTTTCCTATTTTCTGGAACAGCATGGGTATGATGTATCCTATTGCTCCAATGCTGACATGGTAACACCTGACCGTGGGTTAAAGGCTAAGGCATTTCTGAGTGTGGGGCATGATGAATACTGGGATATACGCCAGTTCAGAAGTGTGGAAAAACTCAGGGAAAATGGTGTTAACCTGTTGTTTTTCTCCGGAAACTCGGTTTGCTGGGTGACACCGTTTACTACCAGTAAAAGTGGCAATCCTTTTGGAAGAATTTTCAGAGCCGGGCCATACGGCGACCAGAATGACTATGCGGTCAACAGGGAAAAAGAACACGGGCCCTACCCTGAAAGAGGCCCTGACGAAGGTTTACTGATGGGGGTCCGTAATATTCAGCCCGTCAACGGAGGAGGCGACTGGATTATAGTGAAGCCGGAGCACTGGATTTTCAAAGGTACGAATGTTAAAAAAGGCGATTATATACCCGGACTGATTGGATGGGAGTTTCATGGGAATGCAGCGGATATTCCCGGAATGGAAGTGGTAGCCGAAGCAACTGCATGGCAGGGAGGAGACAATCCATCCAAATGGCAGGCAGTTGTATATCCCGGTCCCAAAAACAATTTTGTATTCAACGCGTCGACAATCTTCTGGGCCCAGGGCCTGAGTCACCCTCCGGGGCATACGTTACCATGGTCGCATTATAACCGTCCTCACGGACCCGATCCGCGGGTACAGAAGATTACGCATAATCTGTTGCAGAAAGCGATCAGCTGAAATAAAGCAGAACTTCATTCAAAAAGCTGTTCAGCATTTCATGAAGGTAAATCCGGTTTTATCTGGTTTTACCTTCACTTTAATCTGTTACACTTCCGGTTACTCCCGGCTTCAGCTATATTTTAAGCTGAAATATCATTATGCTCCGATTCCCTTATTTTTCACAAAACCCACCCTGGCGAAAAACATATTAAATAACTGAAAAACAGAATATTATAAACCATCATATTCACATCTTCACAATCATTTTCTTATTATAATCAAAAAAAAACGCTGCAAATAGTTGTTTAATAATTATTTAAAATTTTATTTTGCCTATCAAACTTATAGACTATATATAATTATCAGTTTCTGATATAAAGCCTTTAAATAAAAAGCCGCTTTGTCATGAATACCGATCTGGAACATCGGATTGACAAAGCGACAATGATTTAACCGTTCAAAATTAAACCGTTCAAATTTATGTATTTATTTACAATTACCCCATTCTCAGGTATCCCGAATACCGAAATTCAACGAAAAATATCTCTGTTGAACACCACTTCCGTTCTCCCTGCAATAACATCTGCTACACCTGAATGCTGCTGTTGTACTTCACGAATGTAAGCCTGATGCCGACACATTACTGATTTACAGTAACCGTTTGCCTCTTACGCTACCGGCACGTTTTCTGATGCGGCCGGAAAACCCCATTACTCATTGCTAACGGCCTCCCGGTCGTACTGATTTATTGATTCAAAATCTCAGAAACATGCTTATTTCTAAAAAAATGCATTTCAGATACCTGACAGCGGTATGCATATCCGGTAAGGCTTTATTGGCGTGGATATTTATTACTTTGTCAGGAATCATCCCTGTCTCTGTTTATGCTCAACAACTACAAGTAGTTAGCGGAAAAGTTACCGACCAGAAAGGGGAAGAGATCCCTGGCGTAAATATCCTTGTCAAAGGCCTTCAGAAAGGAACCAGTACAGATCTGAAAGGTGATTTTTCGATCGAACTGCCCTCCACTCATGAAACCCTGCTTTTCAGCTTTATCGGATATAAAACGGAAGAAGTAAGAGTGGGGAATCAAACCGAACTCGCTGTATCCCTGACTCCTGACTCCAAACAATTAAATGAGATTGTTATTGTAGGTTACGGGCAGCAGGAACGTAAAAACCTGATCGGGTCGGTCTCTAAAGTAAACCCATCAGAGACCAAGAATATTCCGGTGGGTGGTTTTGATGCTCAACTCGCAGGTAAAGTAGCCGGTGTACAGGTGACTTCCAACACGGGAGTTCCTGGAGAAGCTGTTAATATCCGTCTGCGCGGAGCCACCTCCATTAACGCCAGCAACAACCCCCTTTACGTGCTGGATGGTGTATTTATTAACAGTGAAAGCCCGCAAACCATCAATACAGGAGGAAAAGCTACTTCACCTATCGCTGACATCAATCCGTCTGACATCGAAAGCATTGAAGTACTGAAAGATGCGGAAGCCACGGCTTTGTATGGTTCCAGAGGTGCTAACGGGGTTATTATTATTACGACCAAAAGAGGAAAATATAATCAGAAATCCAAAATCAATTTCAGCGCTTCTACAGGATGGGCCAAAGCGGCAAAATTATGGGAACTGACAACCGGACCTGAACATGCTACGCTGGTGAACGAGCTATGGGCCAATCAGGGAAAACCTTTTGAAACCCGACCGTTCCGGCCTGTATCGGAAGGTGGACGAGGCCTTCCGGAAGAACAGCAGACTTATGACCGGTTAAATCAGATTTTTAAGACAGCCCGCCTTTCGAGTTATGATCTGTCTATAGCCGGAGGAACGCAATCTACCCGTTATTACATCGGAACCGGGTATAATTCACAGGAATCCATCCTTCAGCCTATCACCTTTGACCGGTTTAGTTTCAAGCTGAACCTGGATCAGAAAATAAATGAAAAAATTCAGATCGGGGTCGGAAATACACTGGGAAGAACCAAACGTAACCAGGCACGTGCCGGTGACGGACCTGCCGGGGGACTTTTACAGGCCGCTTTACACACACCTACTTACCTTTCCCCTTATAATGCAGCCAGTGAACTGGTTGGCCGCGCAGGGTTTGATAATGTCGAACTAATGCTGAAGCATTATGATGTCAATTCTACAAGCCTTCGGTATATCGGGAACGCTTATCTCGAAGCGGAACTTTTGCCTGAGCTCAAATTCCGGTCTACCATCGGAGTCGATTACAACAATTACAATGAATCTGAATACTGGAATACTTACCTGATAGCCGGAAGCCCGGCGGGTGCTGCCACCTCGGCCATCGGTCAATACACCATCTGGATCAACGAACAGACGCTTTCTTACCGGAAAACATTCGGGAATAAACACACTGCCGGGCTACTGGTAGGCAATACGTTACAAAGTGAAACCTCCGGCCTGACCTCCGCTTCCGGGACCGGCTTTGCCAATAATTCATTTAAGCAGATTTCGTCCGCGGCGGTTACTTCTGCATCCCAGAGCTGGGGTAAGAATTCCCTAGCCTCCTTTTTCGCCAGAGCTGATTATAATTTTGGCGGAAAATACCTCATCGACTTCAGTCTGCGGGCTGACGGATCCTCAAAATTCGGTTCAGAAAATCAGTGGGGCTATTTCCCTTCGGCAGGTGTTGCATGGCGCATTAAAGAAGAGTCCTTTCTTCAGGATAACCAACACATCAGCGACCTGAAGCTCAGGGCAAGCTACGGAATTACAGGAAACCAGAATGGCATCGGGGATTTTGCAGCCCGTGGTCTGTGGTCAGGAGGCTCTCCTTATGGCGGAAATGCAGGAACCGCCCCTCAGCAGCTGGCCAACCCCAGTCTGAAATGGGAGAAGACATCTCAGTTTAACATTGGTCTGGATGCTGGATTTCTCGACGGAAAACTGTCTGTTGAATTAAATGCTTACCGGAAATACACAACAGACGGACTTCTGATGGTTACCCTGCCCGGCACTACAGGATTTCAGAATTACTGGAACAATGCCGCCGAAATCAGCAACAAAGGCTTTGAGGTAGCTATCCATTCCTATACTATCAGTAAAAATGATTTCAGCTGGACTACGGATTTCAATATTTCGAGAAACATAAATAAAATTGAAAAACTCGAAACAGCGCTTCAGTACGGAAGCCGCAACCTCATTCTGCAACAGGAAGGACATCCGCTTTATTCTTTCTGGGTCTATAAGCAACTCTACGTAGATCCTCAAACAGGGGATGCTGTTTATGACGATGTAAACGGTGATGGTGTGATTACAACAGAAGACCGGCAGATTGACGGAAGTATCTGGCCGAAATTCTTCGGAGGGCTTACCAATAATCTCAAATACAAAAACTTTGATCTTGGCCTGTTCTTTGCCTTTTCGTATGGCAATAAAGTCTATAACCACAATAAGTTTTTCGGTGAAGGCGGAGGTGCACGGGATGAAGCACGGATCATTTTCAAAAGCAATCTGGAACGCTGGCAAAAACCGGGTGATCAAACCTCACTGGGTAAACCCGACGGTGTCAATGTAAACAATTACCGCGACGGAGGCAGCCGGTGGCTGGAAGACGGATCTTTCCTGCGCCTGCGGTCCCTGCATCTTGGTTACACGCTTCCGGCCTCTTCTATCGGAAAACTGGGAATAGGTGCTGTACGGGTATATGCTCAGGGCACCAATCTTTGGACCCTCACCCGCTATACCGGTCTTGACCCTGAATCCAGTGCCAACAGCAGCCAGAACCAACCCGGTATTGACCTGGGTACACCTCCTCAGCCACGATCATGGCAAATCGGTGTCAATGTCTCATTTTAAGTATATAAAATATTGAATCATGTCAGATAAATATAAAAAACTGAACCGGTTGTCGGGGCTTCTGCTTTCATTAATGCTGTTGTCAGGATGCGATAGTTTTCTGAATGTGGAACCTAAATCATCCGTATCCGATGAACAGACCATCTTCGACAAAAGCTCCGCTGAAACCGCACTGAATGGTGTTTACAGCGCACTGGGAAGCGGAGATTATTACGGCACCAGCTTTCAGTCTATCGGTTACCTGTCCGGTGATAATGTCCAGTGGACCGGTTCACAGTCGCAGGTTCAGGAATTCATAGACCACAACGTTAATGCTGAAAATGCAACAATCAGTAATGTATGGGTTTCCATCTACCGGACCATCAACCGTGCCAACCATGTTATCAACAAAGTGCCGCTGGTTGAAGACGCTTCGCTTACCCCGGCCATCAAGGATCAGATCGTCGGAGAGGCCCTTTTTATAAGAGCGCTCGCCTATTTTGATTTAGCCCGTACCTGGGGAGGGGCTGTCATCATCACAGTGCCTACTACCTCTCCGGCTGAAAATTCAGGAATTGCCCGAAGTTCCCAGGCAGAAACCTATGCTCAGGTAATCAGGGATCTGGATGCCGCTGAGCCGCTGCTGCCTGAAACGACCAGCCGGTTCAGGGCAACCCGCAAGACCGTCCGGGCTCTGAAAGCACGTTACTATCTGTATCAGTCGGATTGGAAAAAGGCCGAAGAATACGCTGATAAAATTATTGCTGATGCAGGTTATAAACTCATTAGCCCTTACAACTCATTTTTCGCCAATAATGCGCGCGGTACAGAAGAGTCGGTTTTTGAAATATTTTATAACGGTACCTCCGAAGTCAACAACCACCGCGGACAATGGCAGCCTCAGGTTAACGGCGGTACACGTCAGTGGGCTCCAAGCCAGTCCCTGATTACGATCCTGAATAATCCGGAAACCGGTGGAAACCGCTCTTCACTGATAGGTATAGACAATCTGAACCGCTGGTATGGCAATTTATACTACCGTTCACCGGCATCAGACCCTTCCTTTATTCTAAGAATTGCCGAGCTGTACCTGATCCGTGCAGAAGCTCGTGCCTATCAAAACAATATATCAGGAGCACTGGAAGATCTGAACGCAATAAGAACACGTGCAGGACTCAAAACCGTAACTTCTGAAAATCAAGCTGAAACGCTGCGCCTGATTGAAGATGAAAGAAGGCTGGAATTCGCTTTGGAACCACACCGTTGGTTTGACCTTACCAGAACCGGGCGTGCGGCAGAAGTACTGAATATCAACGATACAAGAAGGTATTTACTACCTGTCCCATCCGAACAGTTAAAGGCCGATAAAGCATTGAAACAAAACGAAGGATACTAACCATTCATCATGATGTCAAAACAGGAATTTATCCCGGCAGAATGGACTTCTACAGAAAAAATTCTGTTCCGCTTCGCGTTTATCTTTTTTATTGTACTGGTCGTTCCCTTCAATGCAGGATTTTATAAGCTGCTGTTTTCCACCAACTGGTTGCAGTCTGAATACGGAGACCTGTTTGCGCTGGTCAGGTATACACCTGATTTTACAGGCAATCCGTCACATTGGCTTAATGTGCTGATCGTCGTGATTATCGCTGCAGCAGGTGCGGCTCTCTGGACGTTTACCGACAAAAACACAAAAGAATATGCACGTTTGTATTACTGGTTACGGGTACTTGTCCGCTACAGGCTTGCCGCTGCTTTACTGGTATTTGCCTTTATCAAATATTATCCGTTACAATCTCCGGAGCCTTCTGTCAGTAATCTTAACACCGCGTACGGAGATTTTTCTGCCTGGAAAATATTTTCACTCACCCTGGGTGTAGTACCGGGCTATCAGTCATTTCTGGGATTAACCGAGCTTCTTGCCGCACTTCTTTTACTCAATCGCCGTACCGCCACACTCGCCACCCTGGTTATTATTCCTTTTACCGGAAATGTGTTTTTCTCGAATCTGGCTTATGAAGGTGGCGAAGGTTACTACAGTTTTTACCTGCTGCTGCTGGCAGGATTCCTGTTGTTGTTTGACGTAAAAAGGCTTTATTCCCTGATTGCACAGGAACAGCCTACTTTCCCCAATCGCTTTAATCCGGTTTTTTCTGATACCTGGAAAAAAAACAGCCGTTATGCCCTAAAAGGTCTTTTTATCGGAGTTTTTGTAATATGGTATGGAGCAAAGGCACACGCTGCCTACAGTAATGATCCCTATCAATATCCTAAGTTCCCCGGCCTCGAAAGCTCAGCAGGACTTTATAATGTCAGAGAATTCAGGCTCAACCATCAGGAGCTACCTTATTCGGCCGTTGATCCGGTTCGCTGGCAGGATGTCGTTTTTGAAAAATGGAACACCATCAGTATCCGCTCCAACCGCCCTGTAATTATTGATTCTGCGAATACAGAGCATATCCATTCAGAGGACAAATACCGTAACTACGAATTACTGGGATCTGCAGGCAGGCATTATTACAGCTATGAAACCAATCCTGAAAAAGGGGAATTAACTCTGAGCAACCGGAACCATCATTACGCCGGTGAAACCCTGGCCTTGTCTTACACACGCCCGGATTCTTCAACCTTTATTTTACAGGGCTTAAACGAGAACCGTGATTCCATTTATGTGGTACTTGAAAAAATAGAAAAAAAATACCTGTTTGAAGAAGTCAGAAAAACAGGAAGGCGAGGTGCTCTCAAACTTTGAAAAACGTCTGTTTAAATCTTATCTGATATGTCAGAAATCAATCTGAATCCCGCAAAAGAGGTCATCCCGGAATCTGTTCAGAAACCCCGGGCCTCGTCAGGCCACCAGCAGGACTGGAAGCCCTGGCAATTGTTCCTGTTCCGCATTGCCTTTGTATTCTTTATACTGATGTCCGTACCAAACAATCCCGAATGGTACAAAAATGCATTTTCTATTGACTGGACCAACCTGCATTACCGGGACCCTTATGATATTGCCCGGTTCGGATCGGGTCTGGACTGGTTTGGCAACCGGATTTTCGGCAGTCCGCTGCAGGGTTATGCTGTCTGGATTATTACTCTTCTGTTTTCAGTAGCGGCAGGTCTTTTGTGGACACTGGGGGAAAAGCTGGCGAAGAAAAAAGTGCATAACTATGATAAGCTTAACTACTGGCTGCGGACGATTGTGAGATACCGTGCAGGAATCGGTATTATCGGTTTCGGATTTACCAAGCTGCTTCCTACGCAGATGCCCTATCCGTCACTGGGATTACTGAATACTGATTTCGGGGATTTTACCCTGCAGAAAATCTACTGGCTATCCATTGGCATCGTACCCTGGTATCAGGTTTTTGCAGGCGTAGTCGAAATTACGGCCGGTGTATTCCTGTTTTTCCGCCAAACCACCACTTTGGGTGCTGTTCTGCTGTTTGGCGCCCTGGGAGATATTGTGTATGTCAATTTCGCTTATGACGGAGGTGTCCATGTCTACAGTTCTTATTTTGTACTGTTGTCTGCCTTTCTGCTGGTGCAGGATACCCCACGGGTATTTAATCTGATCGTAAGAGAGAAGTTTACCTTACCGGCACATTACTATTACCCGGTCTTTGATCAAACCTGGCAAAAAATCGCCCGCTATGGAATAAAGACCACCATTATAGGGGTTTTTCTGATCCTGTTTTTTTACCTGTCTCTGGTCAATCTTCTTTACGATCCTTACAAGCAGCCCGCTGTTAAGGGAGTGAGTGAACTGAGGGGAAATTATAACGTAACTTCATTCAGTATCAATGGTCAGGAACTATCCTACTCACCTCTGGACACGGTCCGCTGGAAATGGGCGACTTTTGAAAACTGGTCAACCCTTACTTTTAAAGTCAATAAACCGACCAACCTTGATCTTTCAAACGGAGGTGGTTCTCCCATGCGTGACATTGAGCGTACCTTCGAGTTAACGGGTACCGGCGGCGGACAGCGGGTCTTCTATTATCAGGCTGATACCGTTAACCAGGTTTTGTATCTGCAGGATAAATTCAAGGAACGCGGCGGCCGCAATTTCGCTGCCCGTGACGGTGCGGAATTTCAGCATAAACCTGCAGACAACACAACCGGTAACAACCTTAAAAGCAACGAACCGGATCCCAACTGGATTCCCGAAGAAGCTTTGTCCAACATTGGTGACGAAACCTACAAAATTGACCCCAGGGCTTCTTCAACCCGTCGTATAAGAGAATATGCAGATGCCCCTGTTAATGAAAAAAGAAACCGGATGATCCTTAACTATCAGAGTTCTGACAACGGTGCCAGGGTGATTTTAACAGGCATTGACGAAAATAAAGACTCGCTGCATGTGGTACTGGACAGAGTTCATAAAAGTTATACACTCTCTGAGAGTTCAATTCAGGCAGGGAAATATGATTAGAAAATCATTTGCAGGTATTGGGGTACTGTTGTTCACATTTTACATCGCCGCAACCGTATCAGCTCCTGCTACAACACATACCTACTTTCCGGCAGATACCATTCCATCCCGGTTCGGCTTCGGAGCGCCTGCTTCCGAAGCACGGATCGCGGTTTGGGATATTGACGTCAGGCCTGACGGAAAAGGACTTCCGGAAGGGACAGGAAGTGTAATCCGGGGAAAGGAAATATATCAGCTGAAATGTGCCTCATGTCATGGCGTTACAGGGAAAGAAGGCCCTTTCGATAAGCTGGTCTTTGATCCGGATTCAAAAGCTAAAACCATCGGCAATTACTGGCCCTATGCCACCACGGTTTTTGATTACATTCAGCGGGCAATGCCCTTTAATCAGCCGGGGTCATTAACACCGGCCGAAGTGTACAGTCTGACGGCTTATTTATTATATGAAAATAAAATCATTGAAGAAACAACCGTGATTACAAAAAACAACCTGGCCACTATACAAATGCCTGCGCGCGGGCTGTTTATCCCCGACACCCGTACCGATGGTCCGGAAATAAAATAATTCAGCAATGGACACCACACGTCATAAATTCAGCCGCAGGGAGATATTAAAAAGCACTACTATCCCCTTTCTTGTGCTGGCACAAAGCGAGCAGGGGAAAACGTGGCAGATCCCTTCTGCTGAAGATGACCCAGCCAAAATACCAGGCGCGCCTGTAGGCACGCTGGGAACCCGGTCCGCTTTTGAAAATCTGCGTAAAACTGCTTCCGATATTTCTGCACGTACTCCCTTGCAGGACCTGCACGGAATGATTACACCCTCTGACCTGCATTTTGAACGTGACCATGCAGGTGTACCGGAGATCAATCCTGAAAAGCATGAATTGCTGATTCATGGAATGGTAGAGCGGCCTCTGGTATTTAAACTGGCAGACCTGAAACGGTTTCCGTCCGTATCCCGGATCGCCTTTCTGGAATGTTCCGGTAATTACCGCGGAAAGGAGTCCGGTGAAATTTCTCCTCAGGAAATCTGCGGCCTGACCAGTCAGAGCGAATGGACGGGCGTTAAGCTTTCTACCTTATTCCGTGAAGCTGGTGTCCGAAATACAGCTACCTGGTTCCTGGCCGAAGGAGGTGATGCAGCCGTCATGACAAGGAGTATTCCGGTAAGGAAAGGCTGGGAGGACGCCATCGTTGCCTATGCGCAAAACGGAGAAGCAATACGTCCGGAGCAAGGCTATCCTTTCCGGCTGTTCCTGCCTGGTTATGAAGGAAATACCAATATAAAATGGCTTCGGAGAATTGAACTTTCAGATGAACCTTTTCACACCAGAGAGGAAACATCAAAATACACAGAGGTCGTCGGCGAAGGAAAAATAAGACAGTTCAGTTTTGTAATGGACGCCCGGTCCATCATTACCTTTCCCGCCTATCCTTACCATGTGGAAAAGGGCTGGATTGAAATAAAAGGAATTGCCTGGAGCGGCAGAGGAAAGATTGTCCGTGTGGATATCAGTACCAACGGAGGGAAAAGCTGGGAAAAAAGTGAGCTGCAGGATCCCGTACTTGACAAAGCGCATACCCGTTTTCGTTTTTTGTGGCAATGGGATGGCACCGAAACCGTCATTCTGAGCAGAGCTGTAGATGAGACCGGATATGTGCAGCCAACGCTCAAAATCCTGAAAGAAGCCAGGGGCGGTTATATGGGATACCATTATAATCCGGTTACGGGCTGGCTCCTCAAACCTGCAGGAGAAGTACTTTTTCAACCCACCTGATCCCGGCCTGACCGAAAATGCATACCTTAGTTACGATCAACTCAACAAATTGACCAATTCTTAAACGAATGAATGCCAAAGATTACGATGCCATTGTGGTTGGATCAGGACCCAACGGACTTGCCGCTGCTATCACCTTGCGGCAACAGGGATTATCTGTGCTGCTGATTGAAGGTAAGGATGAAGTCGGAGGAGGTACCCGCACCTCCGAACTGACACTTCCGGGGTTTCATCATGATATCTGCTCGGCTGTGCATCCGATGGCTGTTCTTTCTCCGTTTTTCAAAACATTGCCTCTGAGCCGGCATGGGCTCGAATGGCTTCAGCCCGAAATCAACGCCGCTCACCCTTTGGATAACGGTTCGGCCGGGGCGCTCTTTCATTCCGTTAAGGATACAGCCGCCAGTCTGGGACCGGATACTGTAGCTTACGAAAAGTTTATGGCCCCGGTAGTGAAAAGCCTGCCTTCATTACTTCCCGAACTACTGAGTCCGTTTCCTTTACCTGCCAATTTTCTGGATCTGGCACTTTTCGGACTGAAAGCCTTACCACCCTCCACCTGGATTGCAAAGCTTTTCAAAACCCCGGAAGCCAAAGGTTTGTGGGCAGGAATGGCCGCCCACTCCATTCAACCCCTGGATAACTGGATCACCTCGGCGATCGGGCTTATGCTGATGGCCGCAGGACATGTAAACGGATGGCCCATTCCCAAAGGGGGGTCTAAAGGCATCTCACTGGCGCTGGCTTCCTATTTCAAAAGCATAGGAGGTGAAATTCAGACAGGATTTTTTGTTACATCAGTTAAGGAATTACCTACAGCCAAAGCTCTGTTATTTGATGTTACACCCCGGCAACTGGTAAAGCTGGCCGGCGACCGGTTAAGCCGGTCATATATCCAAAGGCTGGATAACTACCGCTACGGAATGGGTGTATTCAAAATTGACTGGGCCCTGAGCAGCCCGGCTCCTTTTACATCTTCTTTGTGCCGGAAAGCCGGAACGGTGCATCTGGGAGGTACCTTCGAAGAAATAGCTGCCACGGAAAAAATGGCTTCCGATGGAAAAATTCCCGACAAGCCTTTTGTCTTATTTTCACAACCCACCCTTATTGATCCCACCCGCGCCCCGGAGGGCAAACACGTTGCTTGGGCTTACTGCCATGTTCCTCACGGATCAGGTGCAGATATGACGCAGGCTATCGAATCGCAGGTAGAGCGTTTTGCTCCGGGTTTCAGAGATACGATTCTGGCTAAGCATACTTTTTCTGCTCCTGAAATGGAGGCTTACAATCCTAACTATATCGGTGGCGATATTAATGGAGGTATACAGGATATCTTTCAGCATTTCTCCCGTCCTGTTCTCAGCATTTCCCCTTACCGCACTTCACAGAAAGGCATTTATATCTGTTCCTCCTCCACTCCTCCCGGTGGTGGCGTACACGGTATGTGTGGTTATCATGCGGCAAAAAGAGCTTTAAAGGATGGGGTATTCTGAAAAGCCAGTGGTTTTCAGCCAAATCCCTTATAAAAACCGGATACGCTAATCCACAATTGTGTTGCTTCTGCGTCCGGCTTTACGGATACCGGTGATACCCTGCTGCCCTGTCCCCCGGGAAATTGTATTATTCCGGATTTCCAATTGCTTGTTATTGTTTTTCACGACAATACCTGTAATCATCGTTTCTCCAGCAGAGCCTGTAATACGGCAGCCTGATACGGAAATACGCTCACACTGGTCAATGACAATGCCCCGGAAAGCGGGGTTGCTGATTTGCAGTCCGGTCAGATCAATATCACGGCTTTGCGTTACCATTAAAGCACCTCCGGCTTCATTATTCCCGTAAGAAACCCCTTCAAGGATATTTTGTGTAAACAGAATCTGGCTGCTTTGATTAATTCCCACACCACCGGGTGCATTGACATCCGGTGTAAAATAATCCGGATTATGGTCAAATACATTGGAGCTGACCACCAGGTTATGACCTGACTCAATAACCATGTGTCTTTTATACCCGCGAATGAAAGTATTACCGGTAATGCTGATTCCCCGTACGTGATTCATATCAATATTCGTTTCCTGGTTACTGATATGGTTACCTGAAATACTCCAGAGCCCGATCTTATCCGGATTTCCCGGAAGTCCTGTAAAACGCACATTGGCTCCTCCCGGACTTTGAATCGCCTGTATGGTATTACTGGCAATTGTACCTTCTCTGACACTCCCTCCTGCCGACACGTCAATCCATATATCCGCTACAGATCCGCCCTTCGGGTCACAGTTATATTCAATGTCATTACCTGTAATCTGAAAATTCCGGATCTCACTGTTCACCACTTTAATACCTCCCTGCCGGCAGTAACTGATATGGCTGTTACCGATGTTCATCTGATGGATATTAACCGCATCCAGAAAGATCCCAATACCACTGCAATGATAGATGTGACTGCTTTCCACTATTACATTGCGGTTTCGGGAGGTAAAATGCAGCCCATGGCGGACATTCCGTATTAATACTCCCCTGATGACAGGCTGAAACGTATTGCGGAACTCAATCCCGTTTGCCTCAGGATGGGCACCTCTTATTTCAATAGCATCCACAACCGGCATACGTTCTTTATTCCAGACAGAGGCTGATAACGTAGAAGGAAGGGCTGAGCCGTTTTCGTGAGTTCCGGTAAATCTGACTGCCGGACCGGCTCCGTGCATGATAATGGCAGCACTACCGCCGTTGCCTTTTATGCTTAATGTTCCGAAGATATCCAGTGGGATTTCAATCGTTTTCCTGATTGAATACTCCCCTTTTGGAAATTCCAGCACCCCATCCTTTGCATTTTCCAACGCCTTGTAAATAGCATCCGTATCGTCTGTAATCCCATCTCCTTTAGCCCCGAATTCCCTTACATTGGTTGCAAAAGCAGGCTTCAAGGCCACCAGGGCCAGAAATACCAAAATGTATAATTTCAAAAAACTGATTTTCATGATAAGCTGTAATAGAAAAAATCCTGTTGTTATACTTCATTTCAAAAGGTAATCTGTCAGAACCCGTTTCCAGGCCGACAAAACAGAAGTTTTGTATAATTCTCTTTTTGAAAAAAGGCTATAAAAACAGTTTCTACTCCCCGGCTTTTTAAACTTTCCGGGGTTTACAGGTTATGTTCAGGGATAGTCTCCTGAATATCCCTCAATACACCTGATATGTTACCGACTGCTGTAATTTTCTTACAGGTTGTGAATACATTAAAACGATACAGCTATACGTTTATATACCTGGTTTTTGTCCCTCATTTGCAGAATTATCTCATCTGACTGCTCTCCCGGTGTCAGGGTAACTCATGACCTGGTTATAAAATGAACTTACCTTCTGAATAACAGCTGTTGTTCAGAAGGTAAGTCTTTTTTATTGATAAGCATTTTTCAGCAAACCGGCCAGTTCTTTTACCAGACCGGCGTGTTCTGGCTTATCAGCCAAATTGGTAAATT
>JBEBXQ010000023.1:0-45121 GCA_040391535.1 Telluribacter sp.
CGGGCCAGACTAATTCCTGGATTAACTACAGCCAGAAGTATGTACGGGTTGGGGTGACCACTAAAGGAATTCATAAAGTTAATTTTTCCCAATTGGCATCTGCTGGAATTAACATTATTTCACAAAATGAAAGAGATAATCTACAACTTTATTTCCGGGGGAAGCAGATTCCGATTTTGAAAGTTGAGTCAGATCATCTATTATTTTATGGTGAACCAAACGATGGTGCTTTGGATAATCAGCTTTACAGGCCAGTTGGTACCAGAGGCAACCCATACTACAGTCTTTTTTCTGATATTGGATATTACTTCATAACAGTTGGTTCACAATCGGGGTTAAGAGCTCAGAACATTAATACTCCAATAGACAATAGTGTAACACCTGAAGGGTGGCATATGGAAAATACCGTTAAAGAATTCCACAGCCATTATTCAAAAAATGATTCGTACAGTAACATCCCAACTCTTTCTCAAAGCTATTATGAATTACATGAGGGTTGGACCGGACCTGTAGTTGCTGATAATAATGCTACTACAGAAACCATTCAGTTTCTGAATAAGGTAAATAGTGGGCCAAATCCCCAATTGGAACTAAAAGTTCATGGAAACTCATTAAATAATAATTATAGGGTCTTAACTAAATTGGGAACCCCCTTAAGGGATGTTTATACTTTTAATTTTATTGGTCTGCAATCACAAACACAGGTACTTGAATTTCAACCTCAGGATATATCAGCGGCAAATACTTCACAACTACAGCTCACTTCTTTAACTCAAACAAGCGATTATGTAACAAATGGAAGGTTTTCACTAACTTATTATATAGTTAAATACCCTCAGTTGATTGACATGAATGGTAACGCTTCAAAATATTTCAATTTCCCTGCTGGTAGCAACAGAATAGCCCATGTGCATTTTGTAGGTGCAGCAACATCATCATTAATTGTTGACATTTCTGATATTGAACAAATTAAACTTTATACAGGATACAATCACCCTTCTAATAATGGCATTGAAGGAATGATTTCACTAAATCAAAATAACGACACAAAATTGTATGTGTCTGCAGAAATCAAAAACATCTCGAATATTAAGGCAATAAATTTCATAAATCCTACCCCTTCTGACTACAATTATATCATCATAACCAATAGTGCCTTAAAAGAGGCTTCAAATGGTTTTGCAACCTACAGGGCTTCGACTCAGGGTGGAAATTATACTCCTTTAATTGTAGAAATTGAAGATCTGTATAACGCATTTAATTACGGAGAACCAAGCCCCTTGGCCATACGTAACTTTGCAAAATATATGATCTCTGATAATAATCTCGATAAACATCTATTTCTAATTGGCCCTTCTTCTACCAGATATGATAAAATAAAACGGGAATTACCAGGCGATGTTCCGGGTATTGGATATCCTGGATCAGATTTATTATTAGTAACTGGGTTGACCGTCGAGAATGTGAACAGTAAAGAGTATGATATACCTACAATTCCTATCGGAAGACTTTCAGTAACCACACCAAATCTAGTCACCCAATATCTGAACAAAGTAAAAATATATGAGGGTCAAAATACTGATTTAGCATGGCAAAAGAATGTTCTGCATCTAAATGGTGGTAAAAGTGTATCAGAAATAAATAGCTTAAAAAACACATTAGCATCGAATGAGTCTACAATTAAAAGTAGTTTCCTTGGAGGGGCTATAACTGCATTAAGTAAGCAAAACCCTGCGGGCAATGAATTTGTTGATATATCATCTCAGCTAAATAATGGAGTTGGAATTATTACTTATTATGGTCATGGTTCTGCAACAACATTAGATTTCAATTTCAGATATATTTCAGATTGGCCCAGCTATAATAATATCAATAAATTCCCATTTTTATATTTCAATGGCTGTGGTGTCGGAAATATTTATTCCGGTAGACTTGACCCTAATCCGAGTTCAGGTGGAAATCGGGTTTCTTTTAGTACGGACTGGCTCTTACCGGAAAATAAAGGAGCAATTGTCGTAATGGCAAATACTTTCTTGAGTTATTTATCAATTTCCAATCGATACGTCCAGCTTATATATAAATATTTACTGGATGTACCTGAACAATTAACCATTGGGCAGGTACAACAAAGAACCGCTGTTGAATTGTTTCAAGGAACAGTGAATGCGTATGATGTTGCAAATTTGCATCAATCCCTGATCCAGGGTGATCCAGCGGTGAAAATTGCTCGTTTAAATAAACCAGATTATATAGTAGACGAATTGAGCCTTTTTCTTAAGTCTACTGATGGAAATAAATTCTCCACTAGCCAGAATATCCAGTTAGGGCTTGCGATTAGAAACGGAGGAAGAAATATTAAATCTACGATTCCGTACAGGCTGACCTATAAATATACCAGTGGAAATACAGAGTTCATAAATGGGACAATTTCTAATGTAGCAAACTACGATACTTTGTATATTCAGTCGATTGCCAGTACTAATGCAAACGGAAGAATCTTATCTCAGATTCAGGAGTTATCCGAAATTAGCATTGAAATAGATAATGCTAATACCATTGACGAATTAAGTAAAAATAACAATGGTTCATCTTTGACTCTTACTTGGGATGATATAAAAAACTCTATTATATGGAATAACAACTCTTCCCCATTACCAGTTGTTTTAACAAAATTTGAATTACAAAAGGAAAATCAATCCACATTGGTCACCTGGACAACGAGTGAAGAAATTAACAGTGATTATTTCGAAATCCAAAAAAGCATAGATGCCAAAAACTGGATATCTCATTCTAAAGTCCCTGCCAGGGGATTAGCAAATGAGATCCATACCTATAATCAGACTGATATTAATCCTTTTCCTGGAGACAATTTTTATAGATTAAAAATGGTTGACAAAGATGGTACTTTTACCTATAGCCCCATAAAAAGTATAATATTTGATATACCCTTTGACCTGATTGCTTCTCCCAATCCTGTAACAAAATGGATGGATATAAGAAGTACCAAACAAATCGAAAATATTGTAATTTATAGCACAGAAGGTGTTATTTTATTGGAAAAGAAAAATAATTTTGATGAGAAAATAGACCTTTCCTCATTACCTTCGGGTGTGTATTTTATAACAGTCATTCATACAGATCAGACAAAAATATCACGCAAAATCCTTAAAATTTGATCTATACACAATTCGTTTAGATACAGCAAAATCGATAAATGATACAAAATGAAGCAAAACGGAATTATGATGAACTTAATGAATATCATGAGGTTGCAGATGTTTTGTGCAATTATATTTCCTCTGTATATCAGTGCCCAGGATAACCAATACTCTAACCACTGGATTGACTTTTCGCAAAAGTATCTTAAAATAGAGATTAAGGAAAAGGGACTTTACCATATCAATTTTAGTCAAATTAGTGATAATGGTATTGCAATTTCTGCGACAGAAAAAGACTATATACAGGTATTTAACAAGGGCAAAGAAATTCCTATTCTGATTAAAGATAATAATCAGGTAGTGTTTTACGGAGAACCTAATGATGGGGCATCCGATTCACTTTTGTACAGACCAAACAATCAAAGAGGTAACCCATATTACGGAATGTATTCTGATATCGGGGTATATTACCTTACTGTGGGGAAGAGTCTTGGAAAAAGAATACCATTGATTAATCAAGACATAGATAACTCTTTGGTATTCACTACCTGGCATCTGGAACAATCCTTGTCTTTCTTCCACAATGACTATACTAATAATAACTCGACTAGTAATATTCCTGACTTATCACAAAGCTATTTTCAGAATAACGAAGGTTGGTCCAGCAAAATGTATAAAGACCTGGAATCTGTAACGTATAATATTACGCTTGATCGATATATCAAAGGAATCTCAAATCCAAGAATCAAAATGATGGTTTATGGAAATTCCCTTAATAACAATTATCAGGTAGGAGTAAAAACTGGTGAGAACCTTAGAGATACTGAGAAATTTACTTTTAATAGATTACAAGCATTAACAAAAACAATAGAATTACAAGAAAGTGATATTAGCAATAATTCTTCTTCAAAATTACAACTACAATCACTGACCAAAACTGAAATATATACTACAACCGGCCGATTTTCAATTGCCTATTATTTAGTCGAATACCCACAATCTTTAATCATGAATGGAAATAAATCTAAAATGATTTATTTCCCTAAAGAAAATCAGACTAAATGGAAAAAAATTCAGATAGCCGATGCTGAAGAAACTACTGCTCTGTTTGACATTACAGATACATACAACATAAAACAATATCATACGTTAACATCTCCGGATAAGAAGGGTATTATCAGTATGATTGCCAATAATACCGCTCAAAATGTATCATTAATTGCAGTATCCGAGACCAGGGCTGCTCAAATTACTGCCGCTACCACATTTACTAATTACTCCCCGTCCCAGTATAATTATTTAATCATCACCAATGAAAAATTAAAACCATCTGCATTGCAATATGCAGCATACAGGTCATCAGATTCCGGTGGAAGTTTTAAAACTTTAGTGGTCGAAATTAAAGATCTATATCAACAATTCAATTACGGAGAGCCTAGCCCACTTGCTATTAAGAACTTCGTAAATTATATAATATCAGATAAAAACAGAGACAAATATCTGCTCTTAATCGGGCCATCATCAACTCGATATGATAAAATAGAACGTGAACTCCCTGATGATGTACCGGCAATTGGTTATCCTGGATCTGATATGTTGCTAGTAACTGGTTTGCAAGGAGACCATGAGGACCTGCCTGCGATTCCTGTAGGCCGTATTTCAGCAACTCTTCCGGAACAGGTATCCGGGTATCTTAATAAGGTAAAATCGACGGAGGCAAATGAACTAAATATCGGATGGCAAAAAAACACACTACATTTAAGTGGAGGAAAAACTGTCAGCGAGTTACAATCATTAAGTAACTCATTGAAGGGTTTAGAACCATTGATTACCGATGGCAATCAGGGTGGCAGTATTACTTCAATGGTAAAACAAACCCTTGCCCCCACCGAAAACGTTGATATTTCAAATCAGGTTAATAAAGGAGTAGGGTTAATTTCATATTATGGTCATGGTTCAGCTACTACACTTGACTTTGATATAGGTTATGCCTCATCACCAAATAACACCATAAATAATAAAGGGAAATACCCTCTAATGTACTTCAACGGTTGTGGCGTTGGAAATATTTTTTCGGGGAGATTTAGTACCGACCTTTCATCGGCTACAAAAATTCCTTTAAGTACCGATTGGATTTTTGCACAAGAAAAAGGTGCAATTGCTGTAATTGCTAATACCTGGTATAGCTACCTTTCCACTTCTAATCTATATTTAAAAACGTTATACCAGTATCTCTTTAATAATTCCCCCATTTTAAGTATTGGAAAGATCCAACTTGAAACAGCAAAAGCCATTATCAATGAATCTGGTTATAATCTCTATTCTATAGCAAACCTGCATCAGTCTTTACTTCAAGGAGACCCTGCATTAAAGTTGATCCAGGTCGAAAAACCTGATTTTACTTTCCCTGAATTTAAAAATATTATCATAAAAGCTGATAATAATAAACCAAGTATTGGAGATTCCGATAATATTCAGATAGAGATTGCTATTGAGAATATTGGAAAATATTTAAAAAATACTCCGGTAAAAATTGATATACTTTTGAACAAAAGTAATAATGCTGAAGAGAAAATTCCTGTTACTATTGATCAGCTTAGCTACCAGGACACAATCCGTCTCTCAATTCAAAATAATAATGACATTCAATCCATCACGGCTATTATTAATCCTGGGTATGAGATCCCTGAATTAAATGAGGCTAACAATATTACTTTCCTTAATGTTGACTGGGAAGTCGCCAGTTCATTGAAGGAATATTCATCAGAAAATTTTAAAGATGAAATATCACCTATCATTGAAGTTTTATTTGACGGCAAAAAAGTAAAAAATGGTGAATCCGTTAGCACGGAAGTGAAATTAACAGTTCAGTTAACTGATAATATGCCCCTATCTACTGATATTAGAGCATTTAAAATTTTTATCAGAGATTGTTTGGAAGAAACATGCGGATATAATTCCATTTCTTTAGATGATAATATTTCCATTAATTTCGATAACACAAATTCACATACAATTACAATTAATTTTACTCTGAATGAATATCATTTATTAACCTCCGGGCAAAAGGAAATTCTTATTACAGCTACAGATCAAAGTGGTAATATAAGTCAACCTTACAAAATAACTTTTGAGGTTATGGAAAATATTCCATTCACTGAAGTAATAATCAGTCCAAATCCAGGGATTGATTACGTAAAATTTCAAACAAAAACGAATTCTACATCAGATAAACACCTCAGTATGATCTCTTATAAAGTAATAGATATAAATGGAGCAATACTAAGGCAGGAACAAATTGAAATACACTCTCAAAACTTTAATGAGTGGTATTGGAGACCAAATGTAGGCGGGCATTATTTTTATGAGGTGTATCTTAGCTGGTCTGACAATAGTACTATTATAAAAAGAGGCAAAATAATAATATTAAAATAAATTATGGTTCAAGCCCATACGAGATAAGCACCATTTTTTTTTCGTATCCTGAATCTATTTTATCACTTCCAATACAGTTATTATCCTGACAATATTCAAGAGCTGTATCTTCATCATATACAAGTCCAATATTCGGAGCAAAATATTGGACGCTGTTATAATAATCAATTAATGTTGATTTTTCTCTTCTTATAACCTTGATCAGATGGTCAGAATCTATATTCACCCTCTCAATCATCTGATTTGCCCTCTGAACTTTATACAGTTCTTCATTCTCCATATTATACGCATTACCATTCCACTCATCTCCAAAAACCACAGGATATTTTAATACCATACGGGTTATCCCCTGATTTGTAATTAATAAATTCTCCTGACTATTAATCATTGTATATCCTTCAACTTCTTTCCATAGATTTTGCTCATCATTTCTTCTGAATACTGACACTTCTATCATGGAAACATCAGAAGCAGTCAATAATTTGACAGAGCTAATTTTGTGCATTTCCTGAAATACGGTAACAACAGGACTAACTGATGCGGCATATTTTGTTTCGCTTACATCATATATTCTATAATGACCTACATTCGTCTTCACATATGATTCTGAACTCCACATTTGCTCATCTCTTTCACAACCATAAAGCACAATGGCAGATAATAACCCTACAAAAAATAAAACCTTATATTGATTAAAGAAATTCATATAATTTATCCTTTATTTTCTTTATAATAATTAAGCCAAACAGCTAAAGTAACCGTTCTCAAAACATAAGTTACAATATCTTTTCTAAGATAATAATTATTCTCTTTGAGAAGTTCTACAGCTTTATAAAACGATTTCCTGTTGATATATTGCCAAACTTCTGTCGTTTCTTCCAAGAGCTCTCTGGACTCCATTAATAAAGTTTGGGCCATTGCCTTTCCATAATCTGAAAAGTCTGCTTTATCATACCGTAAGCGGGTACTTTCTGGTAATATCCCTTTCATTGCTGCACGCATATGGCCTCTTGTAAGTCCATTGTTATACTTCAATGATAGAGGTATACTCATATTTAACTCAAATAGATCTAAATTGTAAAACGGGAATTCAGAAATAACACCACTATTGAGAGAGATATTGTAGTATTCTTCATATACAGAGAGTGCTCTCTTATTATAAAAACTTTTGATTGCAAAGTTTGTTTCAAACGTATTCTGCTCAATAAAATTTCCAGGTTCAATAACTCTAATATTATTTTTCTCAAAAGAGCTACCCAAATCTCTGGTTACTAATGAAGGTAATTCAACACTCCTCTCTGAAATTCTATAGTAAAAAGCATTTATCAAACGTTCAATTGTATATTTTAAAAATCCAATACCATATCTTAAATAGACTTTATCAAGCAGATGCTGACGCCTCAGCAGAGTCACTTTTTTCCCTTTTATCAATCTTAAAAAATAAAAATGATAAATAGTTTCATTTGCTTTTTGTTTATCAGTAAGCTGATCCCAATTACCTCTGAATCCTGCGTATGGAGCTAGTCTGGATCTTTTTACAAAAATATTTTCTAGTTCTTCAAAATCTCCCTTCTCCAGTAATAAATCCAGATAAGATACTCCATGTCCCAAGCAACTGTCCCCCCCCTCACCTTCCAGCATTACTCTAATCCCTATATCTTTAGCAACTGTATTAATTTGGTGCTTATGGAACGGGCCAATAACCAAAACACTCGGATATCCACAGTTATATGTATGGGTATAGATAGAAGGCAAAAAGTTCTCTGATGGAGAAACAATATGATGCTTAGAATGTATTTTATTTACTACATCAGAAATATAATGTTTTTCTTCATCAAAGCTAGATGATGCATTAAAATAAAAAGTATGCAAATCTAGGTGAGGAAAGATTTCACGACTAATTGCACTGATAGAAGAAGAATCAAGCCCTCCACTTAAATGAGATCCAATTCTTTGTTCATGCCCGATTGCTGCATTAACTGAATTACTGAAAAGCCTTTTCAATTCCTTTGCGGAATCAATGTCTGAAGAAAAGTCATCTTTAAGTTCAAAAAGTAAGTAAGGTTTAATACCAACTTCTCTCCTATCAATAGTTGTTATATGACCAGGTAGACACGAACGAATTCCGCTATAAAAAGTTTGATTGCTATATAAATGATAATCTTCTTCTCCTGTTAAATATTCATTTAGTCTTGTCAAATCTATTCCCATATTATTTTTCACTTCTCGAACTTGTATCAGTTTATTTATACAGGTTGAGAAGGCAAAAAATTGATTTGGTACAAAATGATAAAACAATGGAGTTAAGCCAAACGCATCTCTGAAAAAAGTTGCTCTTTTACTCTGATCACAATAGTGAATGCCAAATAGGGAGCGGATTTTACTCCTTTCTAATTTTTCAATATCAAGTTTATCAGAAAAACATTGATCTGGGCATATTTCAGAGAGCCCTGACTCAAAGAAAAACCTTTTTTGATTTTGAAAATTAAAATCAAAAAAAAAGGGAAACTTTTCCCTTTTTTTGATTTTATCAAATTCAATACATTGAATGAAACTCGATCTAAAGTTTCGATCAGCATTATATTGATCAGAAAAGATAACGGAGATTGCATCGAAATAAATAATTCCGGATAGCTCCATCAATCATTTAATCAATTCTTCCAGGTAATCCAGCATCCATATCTGATCCAACTTTGTCAGCTTTCGTCAACTTACTAACCTTGCCAAATGATTTCAAAGAAGGCTTACGATAGGCTTTCTTACCGTTAAGGCTATTGCCGGCAGTTATAAAATGGTGTTTCATTTTTTTCTAAATTTTTATGGGAGTGAGAAATCTTTAATACTGTTTTTGACTACTAGTTCTGTGTATAAATAAAATGACCTCTGACACTTTCAGTCATTTGATACGCCAAATATAAACAATAATAAATTAAACTTGTCAAGCATTTACACAAAAAAAATGCAATTCCCCGTCAACTTTTTATTTTTTGATAGAATTCTTTAATGCAAATTCAACTTTCTGACTACCAAACCGGTATAATCAGCACATTTTTCAATAGGATGCCTGTATCTTTAAAATTAGGAAGACAAACACCCATATTTTTCCGTAATTTTGCATTCTTTTAGGACTTACCTGCAACACATATACTAATTTTAATGGGCTACAAAGAATACAAAAACCTTCATTATGCGCAAATCGCTGATGAGGTACTGCAATTCTGGAAAGATAATAAAATTTTTGAAGCTTCTGTCAAAAGAAGAGAAGGCGCTCATGCCTATACCTTTTATGAAGGCCCGCCTTCGGCGAATGGTACGCCGGGAATTCACCATGTCATGGCAAGGAGTATTAAAGATATTTTTTGCCGTTATAAAACGTTACAGGGTTTTCAGGTGAACAGAAAAGGTGGGTGGGATACCCACGGATTGCCTGTTGAGCTGCAGGTAGAAAAAGAGCTCGGCATTACCAAAGAGGATATCGGTAAAAAAATATCTGTTGAGGACTATAACAGAAAATGCCGGGAGGCTGTCATGCGCTTCACAGATCAATGGCAGGAAATGACCGATAAAATGGGTTACTGGGTTGATATGGAAAAGCCTTATGTAACCTATGAAAATGACTACATTGAAAGTATATGGCATTTACTCCAAAAGCTTTATAAGAAAGGCTTACTCTATAAAGGATATACTATTCAGCCCTATTCTCCGGCAGCCGGTACGGGCCTTTCTTCTCATGAGCTGAACATGCCGGGGACTTACAAGGATGTAAAGGATACCACCATCGTAGCAATGTTCAGGGTTGCTGAAAATAGTCTGCAATCACAAAAAGGACAGGCTCTTTTTGGAGACAATACAATTCCGGCTTATTTCCTGGCCTGGACTACCACTCCCTGGACGTTGCCGGCCAACTCTGCCCTGACCGTCGGAGCTCATATCACTTATACATTAGTAAATACATTCAACCCTTATACTTATACACCGGTAAGAGTGGTGCTGGCTAAAGACCTTATCGGCAAATACTTTTCTGAGAAAGGCAAAGACGGCGATTTTGAAGGTTATCCGGCGAGCGATAAGAAGATACTCCCCTGGTCGGTTGAAAAAGAATTCAAAGGAACTGAAATAGTGGGGATTGAATATGATCAGCTTTTCCCGTATGTGAAGCCTGAAGCGCCTGCATTCCGTGTCATTGCCGGTGATTTTGTCACCACAGAAGACGGTACCGGTATTGTTCATACTTCACCTACATTTGGTGCAGATGATTTCCGTGTGGCACAACAAAATGGTATTCCTGCCATTATGGTAAAAGACGAAAACGGTAAAGAGGTTCCTATCGTTGATCGTCAGGGGCGGTTTGTAAAAGAAATAGGGCCTTATGCCGGCAGATTTGTAAAACCCGAATATTATACTCAGCAGGAACAGGATGCCCCTGACTTCAAACCTACTGATGTGCTCATAGCCATTCAGCTCAAAGAAGAAGGAAAGGCCTTCAGGGTTGAAAAATATGAACACACTTACCCGCATTGCTGGCGGACCGATAAGCCCGTACTGTACTATCCGCTGGACAGCTGGTTTATCCGGACCACCGCCATGAAAGATAAGCTGGTGGAACTTAACAAAACCATTAACTGGCATCCTGAAAGCACAGGCACGGGTCGGTTTGGCAACTGGCTTGAAAATCTGGTTGACTGGAATCTGAGCCGCAGCCGGTATTGGGGAACCCCTTTACCTATCTGGCGTAGTGAAGATGGTGAGGAAATATGCATCGGGTCTGTTGAAGAGCTTTCAGAGAAAATCGATGAGGCTATCCTGGCAGGACTGATGACAGAAAACCCATATAAGGATAAGAATGCCGGTTTTGATCTTCACCGTCCTTATGTTGACCGGATTGTGCTGGTTTCTTCAACCGGGCAACCTATGCACCGTGAAACGGATCTTATCGACGTATGGTTTGACTCAGGCGCCATGCCTTACGCTCAATGGCATTATCCTTTCGAAAATCAGGATGTTTTCAAAAACAATTATCCGGCTGATTTTATTTCGGAAGGTGTGGATCAGACCCGCGGATGGTTTTTTACCCTTCATGCCATTGCCGGAATGCTGTTTGATTCCGTAGCTTTTAAAAACGTCGTTTCTACCGGGCTGGTCCTGGATAAAAACGGTAATAAAATGTCTAAACGACTGGGTAATGCCGTTGATCCGTTTGCGACATTGGGCAAATACGGTCCGGATGCGACACGCTGGTATATGATTACCAATGCCGAGCCGTGGGATAATCTGAAATTTAATCTGGACGGGATTACAGAGGTGCAGCGGAAATTTTTCGGTACGCTGTTTAACACTTACAATTTCTTTGCACTCTATGCAAATCTGGATCAATATGAAGTAAACAAAGGAGACCAGCCTGATTTTACCACATTGCCGGAGGCCGATCGCTGGATCTTGTCAAAGCTCAACACACTGATAAAACAGGTTGCTGCCGCTTATGATGAATATAACCCAACCCGCGCTGGCAGGCTTATACAGGATTTTACCTGTGATAACCTGTCTAACTGGTATGTACGCCTCAACCGCCGCCGGTTCTGGAATCCGTCTCAGCAAGGTGTCACTGCCGACAAGCAGGCTGCTTACTATACGCTGCACACTTGTCTGCAGACGGTTGCTCAGCTTATGTCGCCTATTGCGCCTTTCTTCGGTGACTGGCTTTACAGAAGCCTTAACAACGCCGAGGGGAACAATCAGGATTCGGTACACCTTACTGACTGGCCCGCTGTTCAGGAACAATGGATTGACAATAACCTTGAGGAGGCTATGCAGCTGGCGCAGGATATCAGTTCACTGGTGCATTCGCTGCGCAAAGGCCATCGGATTAAAGTTCGTCAGCCCTTATCAAGATTACTCATACCGGTCTTAAACGAAAAAATCCGTCGGCAAATTGAGCAGGTCTCGCCGGTTATCCTAACCGAGGTAAACATCAAAGCTATTGAGTTTGTTGATGATGCGAGTGGTGTGGTGAAGAAAAAAATCAAGCCGGATTTTAAAGTTCTCGGCCCTAAAGCAGGACCCAGAATGAAGGAAATCGCCGGAGCTATTACATCCATGACCGAAAGTGATATCAAAACACTTGAGCAAAATCAGACTTTCGCATTAGCCGTGTCTGCTGATGCCCCTTTTTTCATCGGCTTACAGGACGTAGAAATTCTGGCCGAGGATGTCCCCGGATGGCTCGTAGCTGCCGCCAATGGCCTTACCATTGCCCTCGATATGACTATTTCTGATGAGCTGAGAGCCGAAGGTATTGCCCGTGATTTTGTAAACCGTATACAGAACCTCAGAAAAGAAAGTGGTTTTGAAGTAACTGATAAAATCCGGATTACATTATTTAATAATAATGATTTGCTTACTTCTTCGGTTCTGGCCAATGAGGCCTATATATGCCAGGAAGTTCAGGCCACGGAACTCACCATCTCCCATAATTCACCTGAAAAGGCGCATGAAGTTGAGATGGATGAATTTACTCTGATTGTAACCGTGGATATTGCTTAAATATCCGGATTATATTGAAAAGAGGTGATTATTTACGAATGATCGCCTCTTTTCATTTCAAATCAGGGTATAATCACTTTCTGGCGGAATACTTTTCCACCCTGGCGGTAAGACAAAATATACAGGCCACCTTGCAAAGTACTCCCGGGAATCATCAGAAGTACACCCTTATGCTTCACAAAATCTGTGAATACAGGGATACCTGCTTGCGTATATAATTGCAGATTATCAGCCTCCTGGCCTCCATATAACAACCGGATAACGCCGTTGACAACCGGATTGGGGCTTATGGTCAGGAAAGTTCCGGTCTCTGAAGCTTCTTTCATCGGTTTCCCGTTAATCGGAAGCACTCCTGCAATATCCCTGATCCTGAAACTATAAAACCGTATCCGGCCCAATGCGTTCCAGAATTTCACTTCAAAATTAGTAAGCTGAGCGTCATGATATTTAACAGAAGTTCCGGGGTATGCCGGAATGCCTGACAACATTCTGTAATTATCAATCCAAAGATCATACTGGCCCGGCATTACTTTATAGTCTGGGGTTGCAGCAGATTCCGGCATTTTATAGACATGCCCTTCCGCTGAATTATTCATGACCCAGGTAATAGTAAAAACAGATTGCAACGGCATAGGCGCTGAATTACTATTGGTCTGAATATCACGGACTACAAACGTACTATTATCCTGAAAAGTCAGCGAAAACCGAGAAAAAAGCTGATCATTGGGTACGATGGAGCTATTGTCCGTTCTGAAGTCCCTGCCAATATAAAAATAGGCAGCATTGGCACCGGTTGACAAAATTTCTTCAACGCTCATCGTAATCTGTGCATAAAGCGTCGTTGGGATTGGACTGAAAGGTGTACTGCGTATTGCACGGATCAGCCCGCCGTTCCCGGTTCTGACCAGATCCATATACCCCGGTCCATATGCAGCAAATGACTGTGCATCTGTACTTAGAATTTTATCAAATAACGAGGAACCAGGGGCACCGGATTCGTAAGGTCCCCCGCTGGAAAAATCCTGATCGAAAAAAGTATTCTGTGCACAGCAGCAGGAAGTGATCAGGAGAAACAACGGGATTACCCAACCCCGTAATTCCGGAATCCAAATAATAGTCATAGGTGTGTGTATCAAATTCAATACTAAATTAAAGTTTTTCACTATAACTTATTAATTTTCACGTCTTTATTTGACTATTCTGCTATTAGTGTCAAAATATAAATGAAAGCGTTAGGCAGATTACTAAGGAAAAAATTATTTTTGACTCCAATATGAGTGCACTCGAATCGAATATGCTAAAATTTGCGGCCATAGATATTGGCTCAAATGGCGCCCGGATGCAGATTTCTACTGTACTGGAGGACAATGGCCTGACTCGTCTGAAAAAAGTGGAGTATGTCCGCTTTCCGTTACGTCTGGGATATGATGTTTTCAATAACGGACGAATATCCGAGTTTAATGAAGACCGGATGGTAAAACTGATGCTCGTATATCAGTTATTAATGGAGCTACATGAAGTGGAAGATTTTATGGCCTGTGCCACCTCTGCAATGAGGGAGGCTCAGAATGGCCCTGAAATCCGCGATCGTCTTGAAAAAAGGACAGGCATCCATATTCAGATCATCGATGGACAAAAAGAAGCTGAACTGGTTAACAATGTGGTGGTAAAATCGCTCGGCGAAGGCCAGTACCTGCACATTGATGTAGGAGGTGGCAGCACCGAACTGAATCTCTATCGTGACAAGGTTAAAGTTACTGCAAAATCCTTTAAACTGGGTTCTGTCCGTTTGCTGGAAGGTAAGGAGTCCAAAACTGCATGGTCAAAAATGCGGGAATGGATTGAAGAAAATGTCAATCTTGATGAACCTACTCAGGCGATCGGTACGGGAGGTAATATCAATAAACTCTTTGATCTTTCTGCCAAAATCTCTGAAAATTCAGCTTTGAGAAGTGAAATTCAGCGTCTGAGAGACTATATTGATTCATTTACGATTGATCAGAGAATCAATAAACTGCAGCTCAATCCCGACAGAGCTGATGTCATTGTACCGGCAGGAGATATTTATTTGTCAGCCATGAAATGGTCCAATGCTGAAATCATTCATGTTCCGGACCTTGGGCTGAAAGATGGTATGCTCCTCCAGCTGCATGAGCGGTACATAAGAAAAAAGAAAAAGAAAATATAAGGTCTGTTCTTACCAGACCTTATCCATATCGGCAGGAGTATACTTATGATTTCTGTCTTTAAATACAGACGATCCGCTTTCTTTCTTTAAATGAAGCGGATTTTTCTTGCCTATTCTTGCCAGTACTGCTACCGGGAACAGTACAACAAAAAATACCAGTGATAACAGAATTCTTCCGTTAATAGCACCCAGTATTTCGGCTATCTTGTACCATCCTTTTACAATGAGATTACCCAATGCCGGAACAGCAATACTACCTACCCCGACAAATGCCCCTATGTATAAGAACCATGGGGATTTGAATATAAAATACAATACCACCATACCCGTGACAATCACGAGCTGTGCTTTGGCTTTATCTGCTTCTGTCATAGTTTTATAAGCCAGTACCAGGCCTGCAATTTGCGCAGACCTGGTAAGACTGCATTATTTTGAGATTAACTGATTTATCGTCAAACTAATAGTACATCACCCCGATATCAGGGTAACCTATCAATCCCGGTGAGCTCTTTGTGTCAGAATAAGGTATAAATAAACGGAGCAACTGCCGATCCACCACCGATTACAATCAGAATACCTATCAGTAACAAAACAATAATTACGGGCGCCAGCCACCATTTCTTTCTTTCCTTCATAAAGGAAAAAAGGTCATTCAGAAAATCCATAGTCGTAATACGTTTTTATTTTGAAATAATGGAATTATATACTTTATCAGCCATTATGTGATTCACTTTCGGGCCTGCATGGCCGTCATTTTTACCCACAATCCGGTCTTTTGGTTCTGTTTTATTAATCTCGTCAGCAATAAAAATTGTCTTTACGCCTTCCTTCTGCAGAAATTCAGCTACGGGTTTTGTATAAGTCTCACTTTGCTCAGCCTGCATCAGAAAAGGGATGAAAACGGTATACATTGGTGCACCCGCACGATCAGCTACCTGCTTTATTCTGGACAAATCATTATAATGAGCTGCCAAAATAGTACTGTCGGTATATGCCTTCTGTACAAAGTCTTCAAATGTACTGAAGGAAGTATGCGGTAATTGCCAGTAAATAAAATTAGGCAGATAAAACCGCTTAATTAAAGTATTCAGCGGTCCTTTCAGGTCAGCATAAGGTTCTGTACCAGTAAGTGAAAGCCCGCCTTCTCTGGCCACTCTTTCAATATCATTCGGGAAATACTGAAGAATCAGTATATCAGGTTTTACAGGATACTTTTCCAGTCTTTCGGCCTCATCGCGTGTGTCAGAACCTGACACACCCAGATTATAAACTACGTATTTATCGCTCCCCAGTTTCTTCTCCAGAATATCTGAAAAGCGGTCGTCCAGACTTTCAATACCATGACCGGCCGCGAAAGAATCTCCCAAAACAAGCACCTTTATTTTCCCTGAAGTCGTATCCGGCTCTTTATCACGGTAGTTAAAACTATTTACCGGCTGCCAGTACTTGTACCACCATATCTGAGATGCTTTTGACAAAACACCTTCATGACTTTGGGGTACATACATAAATACGATCTCAATCAGAATTAATACCAGAGACAGTGGAATTACCAATGTTAAAATATTGGCAAACAACCCTTTGGCTTTAGGTTTGATAATCCCGTAATAAAATATCCTTACTATTTCTGCCAGTAATAAAAACCAGAGAAGCGTTTTTGCAATCCTTACATACTTACTGTCGCTCAGAGGGGCACCGGCAAAGTCAAAACTGATCCCAAAGCGATCAGGATAAAATAAAAACACAAAAATAAAAGCCATCATCGCCAACCTTATCAGGCTTGTAATAATTTTGGATATCACGGGCGTTTCAGATTAAGTACAGTTGAAGTAGCGTAAAATATCATATTTATATGGATTAATCCAGGACAAACTCCTCTTTCCAGTTATCTCTTTCCTGCCATTCAGGCTGCGCTTTTTTATCAAAAACGTAATTTCCAACTACCAGATAATCCATCTCTGTGCGCATAAAGCAACGGTATGCATCATTGGGTGTACAGACGATAGGCTCTCCTCTTACGTTAAAGCTGGTGTTCACAACCACCCCATATCCGGTGAGTTCCCTGAAAGAATCAATCAGCTGATAATAACGGGGATTGGTTTCCTTATGTACAGTCTGGATTCTGGCCGAATAATCAATATGGGTTATTGACGGTAAATCTGAACGCAGGAAGTACAGCTTCTCTCTTACATCCATCTGATCATAATTATCAGGTAAAGGATGCCTTCTGCTCTCAGCAACCGGATGCACCAGCAGCATATAAGGTGAAATTCCTTTGTAATCAAAATACTCTTCCGACTTCTCCGCAAGTACTGAAGGTGCAAAAGGCCGGAAGGATTCCCGGTATTTGATCTTCAGGTTGAGTTTTTTCTGCATCTCAGCATTCCGGGGGTCACCCAGGATACTTCTTCCGCCCAGCGCTCGCGGTCCGAATTCCATTCTTCCCTGTACCCAACCTACAACGTTTCCATCGGCCAGCAACCTTGCGACATCGTCGCTTAACGTTTTAAAATTATCATAATAGGTAAATGCTGCCTTATATTTCCTGGCCATAAGATCTACGTCCAGATCTGAGAAAGTAGGACCCAGGTAAGATCCGCGCATGGCATCCATGCCTTCTGCCGGTTTTCTCTCTTTCCCGAAATAAATATGATAAGCAGCCTGAGCTGCGCCGAGCGCCCCACCGGCATCACCGGCTGCGGGCTGTATAAAAATCTCTTTGAAAATATTCGCCTTCTGTAACTTTCCGTTAGCAACACAATTCAGGGCCACTCCGCCTGCAAGGCACAGGTAGTCGGCATTGGTCAGCCTTTTTGCCTCTTTTGCCATCCTGATGACGGCATCTTCCGTTACATGCTGAATAGCTAATCCAAGGTTACAATGTACTTGATCCAGACTATCCTCCGGATTCCTCTTTTTAAATCCGAATAACTGCTCCCATTTCGCCTCATTTACCATTTTGAGGCCGGTTGCATAATCAAAGTATTCCTGATTGAGCCAAACTGACCCGTCTTCCTTCAATTCGATCAGTTCTTTTTCAATAATCTCAACGAAACGGCTTACTTCAGGAGAACCCGGATTTCCATAAGGCGCCAGACCCATTAATTTATATTCACCGGAGTTAACCCTGAACCCCAGAAAGTACGTAAATGCTGAATAAAGTAAGCCCAATGAATGCGGAAACCTCAGTTCTTTCAGAATAGTCAGGTCTTTTCCTTCACCCAGACAGATCGAAGCAGTTGCCCACTCACCTACCCCATCAACGGTGAGAATCGCTGCTTTTTCAAAGGGTGAAGGATAATAGGCGCTCGCTGCATGGGATAAGTGGTGTTCAGGAAATAACAATTTCACCGGCTTCTTCTTATCATATCCCAGCTTTACCAGCTCCTCATTGATCAGCCTTTTCAGGAACATTTTCTCCTTGATCCATACTGGCATCGCAATGATGAAGGAGCGAAGTCCTTTGGGCGCAAATGCATAATAGGTTTCCAGAAGGCGCTCAAATTTCAGAAGCGGTTTGTCATAAAAGACAATCGCATCCAGTTCATTGATGGAAACACCTCCATACTCAAGACAGAATTTAACGGCATTGTGAGGAAAGCCGGGGTCATGCTTTTTTCTTGTAAATCGTTCTTCCTGTGCAGCAGCAACAATTTCCTGATCAATGGTAAGGGTAGCTGCCGAATCGTGATAAAATGCTGAAATGCCTAATATTTTCATCCGGATTATGTTGTGGATTTTCCTGTAAATGTATTAAATGTTTACCCTTTCATCAAAAAAAATGCCTTTCACAACACAAACAATTCCAGTTCATTATTTTACACGACATTTTTAATCGACAATAATTTATCAAACGGTTGATTTTTTTATACGAATAAAAAAGTGAGCCATTTTTTGATGACTCACTCTGAATTAGATCTGTTTTTTAATGATTCCCTGCAGGTTTTATCTTGAAATTTCAACTACTTCAAACTCCATCAGGCCTGCGGGAACCTGAATATGTGCCACTTCTCCCACTTTTTTTCCAAGCAGCCCTTTCCCTATAGGTGAGCCTACCGATATTTTCCCTTGCTTCAGATCGGCTTCTTCCTCTGAAACCAGTGTATATTTTACAGTTGCCCCGTTTTTCTTGTTTTTAATTTTCACGGAAGACAATACGGATACTTGCGAAGTATCAATTGTTGATTCATCAATAACACGGGCATTGGACAAAATAGCTTCAAGTTTAGCAATTTTCATTTCATGAAGCCCCTGAGCATCTTTTGCTGCATCATATTCAGCATTTTCACTCAGGTCTCCTTTATCTCTTGCTTCTGCTATTTGTTTGGCAATCTCAGTCCGGCCCTTGGTTTTCATTTCATTTAACTCTGCCTTCAACCTGTTGAGACCTTCTTCGGTATAGTATGATACTTTTGCCATAACTGGATAATTAATCCTTAATATAAGGTTTGTTGTTAAATTTAATATAATCAATAGGATAAAAAAAGAACGGTTCAGCGACCGTTCTACGTGGAGATTTCCATGACGTAGGAGCGCTGTCAGGTTGGTACTTTATTCAATCCGGTTTTTAAAATAAACTGCATATTACTCAAATGAACGACAAAAATAACAATATTTGTATACTCGAACAAATCATAACGAATAAAAGAATATTATAACTTCATGAGTAACAGGCTTCGTATTATTTTCATGGGAACACCTGAATTTGCTGTTGCAAGTCTTCAGGGCCTGGTTGAATCAGGGTATCAGGTGGTGGCTGTCGTTACCGCTCCCGACAAACCTTCAGGCAGAGGATTGAAAATGACGGTGTCTCCCGTAAAAGAATATGCACTGCAGCAGGATATTCCTGTTTTGCAACCTGAAAAACTGAAAAACAAGGCGTTTCTTGAAGAACTGAAAAGCTTCCGGGCCGATCTGCAGGTAGTCGTAGCATTCCGGATGCTTCCGGAAGCGGTCTGGAATATGCCGGCCTCCGGTACCTTCAATCTTCATGCGTCCCTCTTACCGCAATACCGCGGTGCTGCTCCTATTAACTGGGCTGTTATAAATGGTGAGAAGGAAACGGGGGTTACTACTTTTTTTCTGCAGCATGAGATTGATACAGGTCGTATTATCTTTCAGGAAAAAGAGCCTATCGGCTATGATGACAATGTGGGTATGGTTTATGAACGGCTTATGAACACCGGCGCCCGGCTGGTTGTGAAGACAGTAGAGGCTATTCAGGCCGGTAACTTCCCGCAAACCGAACAGGAGGAGAGTACCGCCTTGAAAGCTGCACCCAAAATTTTCCGTGAAACCTGCAGGATTCACTGGGATCAGCCTGCTGAACAAATCCGTAACCTGATCCGGGGGCTATCTCCCTATCCGGCAGCATGGACGACTATCAACGGCAAATCAGCCAAAATATTCGAAGTCTCTGTAACAGGAGAAAACGACGGAACGGCTACGGGTACTATCCTGACCGACAATAAGAAATTTTTCCATGTCAAAACAGCTGACCGCTGGATTGCCCTCGAAAAAATACAGCTGGAAGGCAAGAAAAAAATGCCTGTTGAAGAATTGCTAAGAGGTTTTAAACCAGAAACCATCCAATGATCATTTCTATTATCGTCGCTGCCGGCCTGAACGGTGCGATTGGCTTTAAAAACAGCTTGTTATGGCATTTACCGGATGATTTCAAGCGATTCAGGCAACTGACAATGGGTAAACCTGTTATTATGGGAAGGAAAACCTTTGAATCCATTGGTAAACCGCTGCCTGGCAGGTTGAATATTGTGATTACGGGTAATGAAAATTTCAGTAATGAAGGAATATCAGTTGTAAACTCGGTCTCAAAGGCCTTAGAGCTTGCACGCAGTACAGGAACTGAAGAAGCGTTTATTATCGGGGGCGGTATGATATACAATGAAACAATGCCTCTCGTCAACCGTATCTACCTTACATTGGTTAATACATCGCCGGAGGCGGATACCTTTTTTGAAATACAGGCTCCGGTAAACTGGAAAGAAACATTCCGGGAACATCATCCGTCAGATTCAAGGCATGAATTTGCTTTTGATTTTATAGATTATCAGCGGGTATAGCATTACTGCGCATATCCACTGAAAGCTTTATTAAGACCAGCAAAGATGCTGAATCGCTTTCTGTACAAATATCAGCAGTGCAAAAACACCCTTTCATAATAAGGTAGAATAAGAAGCATGAGTACTTATCTTACCGATAGTTTGGATTTTTAACCTTTTAACTTGCTTCTGGCAAGCCACTTCCCGGTATTCAATCCGGTTTCCGGTTCATAATCTATGCTTAAAACTAAACCAGTAGTTTCTTTTTATCTATTACTATTTATGACTGTTCTTGCAGGAAACGGTTGCCGGGATACCCATACCGAAATTTCTTCGGATAAAGGCACCTTCGGCTATGACGTTGATTTTCTCAGACAACACCAGGACCTTATTATTCTTTCCTCTCCCGATAATGACAATGCGCGGATCGCTGTTGTAGCCGGATATCAGGGCCGTGTCATGACAAGTACTTCCAATGGTGATCAGGGAATAAGCTATGGCTGGATTAATTATGACCTCATCAAAGAAAATACTTTCCAGCCGCACATGAATGCTTTCGGTGGTGAAGATCGTTTCTGGCTTTCACCGGAAGGCGGCCAGTACTCCGTATATTTTGAAAAGGGGAAACCTTTTGACTATGAAAACTGGCAGACACCTTCTGTAATTGATACGGCGGCGTACGACATTATTGAAAAAACGGATTCTTCAGCTACTTTTCACAAAAATACCTCTCTGACCAATTATACAGGAACCCAGCTTGACTTTGCGATCAAAAGAAATATTACGGTACTGAGTCTGTCAAAAATCAGAAAATTACCGGGAATGCCCGACTTGTCAGCGCTGAATATAATAGCCTATGAATCTGTCAATTCCATTACCAATCTGGGTAATGACTGGACTCCGGAAACCGGTATGCTGGGGATATGGATATTAGGAATGTTCCAACCCACTCCGAAGACCACCATTATTGTTCCGTTTAATAAGGATAAAACCATTAATCCGGAACTGACTGCCGATTATTTCGGTGAAATTCCAGCCGAAAGGCTACAAGTTTCCGGAAACGCTGTTTTCCTGAAGGCTGATGGAAATTACCGTTCTAAAATCGGACTGTCACCTGCTTCAGCTTTGCCATTTGCAGGCAGTTACGATGCAGGGAAAGGGATTCTGACGATTGTGCAGTTTGATCTCGATCCTGAGGCCAATTACCTCAGATCAACCTGGCAGCTACATGATAACCCTTACGGCGGAGACGCGCTGAATGCCTATAACGACGGCCCTCTGGAAGATGGTTCTCAGATGGGGCCTTTCTATGAACTGGAATCCAGTTCTCCCGGAAAACCGCTTAAAAGCAACGAAACCCTTACACATACCCACCGGACTTTCCACTTTGAAGGAGACCCCGAGGCGCTCAGTAAGGTTTCTGAGTCTTTATTAGGAGTACGTCTTGATCAACTTTAAAACCCCTTTTCTGCCTGATTGTCTGCTATGGGAAAGTCCATTATCAATGCCGGTGTAGTATTTACCTGCCTCCTTTTATTGTTATCCCAGGCATGTAACAAAAATCAGCAGAAAATAAATACTGCCCAAAAACAGGAAAGTGCATTCGCTGAACACGTGCGTACCACTCCATACCAGACTGCCGCACAGGAGCAGCGTAGCTTCAGGCTTCCTCCGGGATTTGAAATTACCCTGTTCGCTTCAGAACCGGATATTTCCAAACCTATGAACATTGCATTTGATGACCGGGGAAGGCTCTGGGTTACACAATCTGCCGAATATCCGTATGCCGCGGAAACCGGGAAAGGGAAAGACCGTATTACCATTCTGGAAGATACAGACGGAGACGGAAAAGCAGATAAGGTCACTCCGTTCAGGGACGATCTGAATATTCCGATAGGGATCCTGCCTGTTCACGATGGTGCAATTGCCTATAGCATTCCCAATATTTATTACTTTAAAGAGGACAATAAGAAAGCAGCAGAAGTGCTGTTGGGTGAATTCGGGCATAAGGATACCCACGGAATGGTGAACAACTTCATTCGTGGATTTGACGGCTGGATTCATGCCTGCCACGGATTTACCAACACTTCTGTAGTTGCCGGTGCTGATGGTGATACGATTTCCATGACTTCCGGAAATACCTTTCGTTTCAGACCGGACGGCGCCAGAGTTGAACAAACCACCTATGGCCGTGTCAATCCGTTTGGCTATGCATTTGACGAAAAAGGCTTTCTCTACTCTTCTGACTGTCACTCCAAACCTGTTTATCAGCTGATCCCCGGTGCCGGTTATCCGCATTTCGGAAAAAAGGAAACAGGGATTGGCTTCGCGCCTGAAATGATGGGGTATCAGCTGGGTTCAACTGCTATAGCCGGATTGGTGTATTATACCGGCGGACCTTTTCCTGAAGAATATCAGCATAATTTCTATACCGGTGACGTGGTAACCTGCCGGGTCGACCGTAACAGTGTCTCTTACGAGGGCACAACACCCGTCGCTAAACGGGAAGCCGACTTTCTTACCAGCAGTGATCCCTGGTTCAGACCGGTTGATATTAAGCTGGGCCCTGACGGCGCACTGTATATAGCAGACTTTTACAATAAAATTATCGGCCACTATGAAGTAGCACTGGATCACCCCGAACGTGACCGTAAAAGCGGCAGAATCTGGCGGATTGCCTATACAGGAGGGAAAAAAATCAAGCCGTCTCCTGCTACCGACTGGTCTGAAGCCGGTATCGAAGAACTGTTGGCGGGGCTCAGTCATCCGCAGATTAACACACGCATGAAAGTGGCTGACCGGTTAACCGATGTCTGGAAAGAGAAAGCTGTTGGTCCTGTAAGAAATATGCTGGAATCAGGCAAAACAAGTGAGGTGGCCAGCGTACAGGGACTCTGGATTCTTAACCGCCTGAATGCTCTTCCGGCCGATCTGCATCTAAGCACTTTAAACAGCACATCTGACCTGGTCAGAATCCATGCGATCAGGATAGCAGGTGAGCAACCTGTCCTTAATCATCCGTTTTACCCGATCATTATTCAGGCGTTGCAGCATCAGAACCCGTTTGTCAGGAGAGTTGCCGCCGAGGTTCTGGGTAAATTCACAAATACGGATAACCTAGCTCCGTTGCTGGAATTATACAAACAAACAAGAAATGAAGATTCACATTTAAAATATACCACTTTACTGTCTATAAGGAACAACCTGAATGACAGAAATGTCATGAATGAGGTGCTGAGCAAAAAATGGGCCGACGACGATCAGTCGATCCTTTCCAAAGCTTCTCTTGACCTGAATTCTATCGCCGCCGCCACTTATATTCTGAATTTTACCCGATACATGAATTTAACTTCAGAACAAAGCATTCCATACTATGAGTACATGGGCCGGACACTACCTCCAACACAGTTAAGTGAAGCTGCTGCCTTGGCAAAAAACCGCTTTCGCCATAACAATACCTTTCAGTTTGAGGTTTTCAACGCATTGAAAAGAGGAATAATGGAAAACGGAAATCATCTGCCGCCTGAAATTTTCACCTGGGGTACTACACTGGCAAATGGAATTCTGCTCAACAATTATATAATGGCTGGTAATATTCCGGCAGACGTATCAGAAAAGGACTTTTCAGAACTTACCGGCGCTATCAGTCTGGCAGGTGAATTTAAAATGCTCTCCACCCAGCCAATGCTATGGAAGTTTTTCGATAGTAAAAATCATAGCCTCAAAGTTTCTGCTGCTCAGGCACTCATCAGCATTTCACCTCAATACGCAGCTCAGCTTGCCCCTCACTTTAATGACCCGGACATACCAGGTGCTGTCAAAGAAAAGCTGGCTCCGGTTCTGGCACAGGTTCCTTCTGCAGATGTCTACAGCGCACTTCAGAAAGGATTGGCAGGAGCCAGCCGAAAACTGCAAACGGTGATTGCTACAGTACTTTCAGAGCGGGCAGAAAGTATTCCCTATTTGCTGGAAGCCATCAATAATGAAGAGATCCCCGGCGATATTTTAAACGAAAATCAGGTCAGAGACCGGCTCGCTAGCCATGCTACTCCTGAAAATAAAAAAGAAATCGAAAAACTGCTGGCAGGGAACGCAGACGAAAGATCTGAACGAAAAAAATTGATCGAAGACCGGATCAATGGATTTAATCAGGTCAGGAAGAATCCGGAAGCAGGGAAAGTCATTTTTGAGCAGCAATGTGCTACTTGCCACCAGATCAGAGGCGCGGGGGGAAGTATCGGGCCCAATCTGGACGGAATCGGAAACTGGGGTCCTAAAACGCTGACAGAAAAAATCCTGGACCCCAACCGGAATATCTCGGAGGCTTTCCGCACTTTCAGAATTGTGCTGAAAGACGGAAAACAACTGACCGGGCTCTATCGCCGTACGCAGGGCCAGTCCATGATCTTCGCTGACGCGGGTGGCCAGGAGTTCACTGTTCAGAAAGATAACATCAGGGATTACCAGGCAACCTCCTACACTTTAATGCCGGATGCTTTCAGGCATATCATTCCTGAAAATGAGTATTACAACCTGCTTAGTTACTTATTATCAGTAAAATAATTTTCCAGTTACCATTCCTATGAATAAATTAACCACTTACAGTTTAGCAGCCGGGTTATTGGTGCTTTCACTCGCGCAAGGTTGTGCTCAGAAGGAGAAAACCCGGACCAACGTAACTTTCAGCAAAACCACTATTTCTACTGATTTCATTTCAGAAGGTTCTGCCGTAGCCGATGTAAATAAAGACGGGAAAACCGATATTCTGGTGGGACATCGCTGGTATGAAGCTCCCGACTGGAAAATGCACGAGATTTCAGACGGGAAAGTATATGATAAAAAGACCTACAGCAATTCATTCCTGAATTTTACGATGGATGTTGACCAGGATGGCTGGATTGATTTTATCAGGATTGACCATCCCGGACAGGCCGCTTACTGGTACCAGAATCCGCAAAACCAACCGGGCCACTGGAAAGAATTCGTACTTCACTCTTCAGTAGGCACGGAAAACCCGCTTTTTGTGGATGTGGATGGTGACGGACGGCTTGATATTATCGGTAATGATTCTGAATCCAGGCAGGTCATCTGGCTCAGATCGCCGTCTGTAAAAGGAGATACGCTATGGACAAAGTATATCATCAGTGAGGATCCTGATATCGCCACCCATAAATATACACACGGCATCGGGTTCGGAGATCTGAACGGCGATGGCAGAAAAGATGTGCTGGTCAAACAGGGATGGTGGGAAATGCCTGCTGATCCCAAACAACCCAACTGGAAATTTCATCCGGCGAATTTTGGTGATGATTGTGCCGAAATGATTGTATATGACGTTAATCAGGACGGATTGGTAGACATTATTTCATCGTCTGCTCACAATTACGGAATCTGGTGGCATGAGCAGGGTAAGGATACAGAGGGAAACCCCACCTGGACCCGTCATGACATACATACGACGATTTCTCAGACGCACAGCCTTAAGTTTGAAGACATCAATGGAGACGGTATCCCTGACCTGATTACAGGGAAACGCTATTTTGCGCATAACGGTAATGATCCCGGGGAATTTGAGCCGGCATTGATTATCTGGGTGGAATTTAAACCGGGTAAAAATCCGGAATGGATTGTGCATGAAGCCGACGGAGATTCCGGCATTGGCCTGCAGGTTAATATTTTTGATATGAACAAGGATAATAAACCGGATATCATCTCGGGCAATAAAAAGGGCATTCACTATCTCCGGCAAAACTAACCTCAATGAGCCTGTCCGGCGGTGGCTTACGCCTTTGACGGACAGGCTCATTTCGCATTCCTATTCACGACTTTTGATTTCCAGGCATGTTCCTTCATTTCTTTTCTTGTATAAACTCCATTCGTTTCGGTCTTTTGTGCCTGTTGATCCCTTTTACCTTTACCCTTCAGGCACAGCATAAAGACTGGGAAAAGAAGGCCATGATGCCTTTCTGGAAATCGAAAACCATGCTTAATGAATCTGTGCTGATGGTTTCGGAAAATGAAGAAGCTCCGGAAGCCACCCTGCTGTTCAAACCTAAGAAGATTCTTTCCGTCACCAACGCCGGTCTGGACACTACCTATCAGGAAGGTATTGACTGGGAATATAAAAACGGGAAATTAAAACTGCTGCCCGGTTCAAAATGCGTTTTCATGACTGACAAACAGCTATATCCCGATTCGGCCAGATTTCCAAAAATAAACGGTGGCTACGTTTTTCACACCGAAGGTACTTTTTTCCACCGGCATCAGCTGGCCGTGACTTATAAACACCGTAAAAATGCCTGGAAAGGTGTTATTCCCCAATACCGTGGCACTGATCTGCCCAAAACTACTGACAAGCTGAAAAACCGGAAAAAGCTGCATCTGCTCCTTTTCGGAGATAGTATAGCATCCGGAGCCAATGCATCCGGGGTTGGAAACGTGGCTCCTTACCTGCCTTCTTTTGGTGCCTTAATAGCCAGTCACCTGCAGGATCATTACCAGACCGGGATCCGGTTTACCAATACGGCCGTAGGCGGACAGAACAGTAAATGGGGCGCTGAAACGGCCAGGGAACGCGTAGCCGATCACCATCCCGACCTGGTTATTATCGCTTTCGGAATGAACGATGGTACCGGTAAAATGGATCCTTTGAAATTCAGGGAAAATACCGCATCCATTATCCGGCAGACCAGAGACGTAAACCCGGATGCAGAATTTATCCTTGTGGCTACCATGCTTCCTAATCCGGAATCCAGGTTTTTGGGTACACAACCGCAGTTCAAACAAGTACTTGATGAGCTCACCGGCCCGGGCATCATTGTCACGGATATGACTGCCGTTCATCGTGAGTTGCTTAAATATAAATCTTATCAGGATATGACCGGCAACAATATCAACCACCCCAACGATTTCCTGATCCGCTGGTATGCACAGCAGATTGCCGGTACTTTACTGCCCGTAAAATGATATAATCTTATCAAATAAGAATACCCTAATGATAATCACCTCTGTTTCATAGGTATAAACACAGGTTTAGCGTACTTACTGGCAAAAGTAATCAGGCGTAAACTCTAAACCTTACCTGAATGAAAACAACAATTAATGCCATCTGTTTAATCCTTGGCCTGGTAATTTCCGGATGCAGTTCTGAAGAAAAACTGGTCAGTGATGGCAAAAGTGATTATCAGATCTTTGTCTCTCAGGACGCTGCACCACCTGAACAGCTGGCTGCAAAAGAACTACAGCTTTATCTTGAAAAAATAAGTGGCGTACAACTGCCTGTAACCCATGAGCCAAAGACTGATGCCCCGATGATTTACATTGGATTTAAAGACGCCCCTGAAACTTTAATCCAAAATCTTAGTCCGGACACATTTATTAATGAAGAGTATATCATCCGCTCTGACGGAAAACAATTGCTGATTGCGGGCGGAGGAAGCAGAGGCACCTTATACGGTGTCATCGGGTATCTGACCGATCATCTTGGTGTCAGATGGTATACACGTGAAGTAGTAAAAGTACCAACGCAAAAAAACATCAGCCTCACCAGGACCGAGGATCATCAGCAACCTCATTTTGAGTACCGTGAAGCCTGGTATCGTGAAGCTTACGATGCTGAATGGGCTCTGCACAACCGTCTGAATCCGAGTATCAGGCCTATCCCCGACTCAATGGGGGGTAGCTACATTTCCTATCCTTTTGCTCATACTTTTGATAACTTAGTACCTCTTGCAAAGTATTACAAAAGCCATCCTGAGTATTTTTCCCTGATCAACGGCAAACGCAGTGACAAGCTTTCACAACTTTGCCTGACCAACCCTGAGGTGGTCAGCATCGCTACTGCTCAGGTTTTCAAATGGATTGAAGATCACCCGGAAGCGGATATTTTCTCTGTTGACCAGAATGACGGGGAGGGTAATTGCGAATGCGACAAATGTACCGCTATTGACAAAGCGGAAGGCAGTCCGGCAGGTTCTTTACTGCACTTTATCAACCAGATTGCTGACACTGTCGGTAAAGTCTATCCTGATGTCAGGCTTCAGACTTTCGCTTATGCTTATACCGAAATTCCTCCTAAAACGATAAAACCTGCCGATAACGTAACCATCAGGCTTTGTCATTACAACTATTGTTCAGCTCATTCCATGGAAAACTGTGATAATCATAAGCCTTTCCGTGAGCGTTTTGAGCAGTGGAGTAAAATTTCCAAAAGAATTTCGGTCTGGGATTATTTTACGGATTTCTCACAGTACCTGATGCCGTTTCCCAATTTTGAAACGGTCAAAAATGACATTAAATGGTATGCCGGCAGAAACGTTAAAGGGATTTTTGCCCAGGGTAATAATGTCCCGGACAATGGTGGCGGCGAATTCAGTGAGTTACGTGCGTGGGTCTTTGCGCAACTGATGTGGAATCCGGAACAAAACGCGCAGGCACTGATCGATGAATTTATCGAAAATGTATACGGAGCAGCTGCGCCGCAAATCAAAGCGTATATTCAGTTGATGCACGACCAGGTAAAGACGGATAGCCTGCACTTCAGCATCTGGTCTCAGCCTACAGAAGTGAATTACCTGGGTGTAAAATCCATCCGGCAGGCAGATAGCATTTTTGTGCTGGCCGCCCGTACCGTTGCCGATGACGAAACATTATCCAAACGCGTGGAATCAGCCTATTTACCTGTACTGTACACCAAACTTTACTTCTATTCCATCGGAGGCACCGCCTATTTAAGCAGAGAGGAAATGCCTGCTGCTTTTGCACAGTTTAAGCGTATTATTGACCGGCACCAGATCAAAGCCATCGGAGACGTTCCTGAAACTTATGGAAATCTTCAGAAATTTATGGAAAAGGTAGAATTCGCCCCGCGTTTTCTGACTGACTGGCAGGTAGCCGGCCCCTTTGATAACACCGATCTGAAGGGCCTTTCTACTGTTTTTGCTCCGGAAAAGCCGTTTTCTGAAGAAACTGTTTTTACAGGAAAAAACGGTAAGAATTTTAAATGGAAAAGATACAGGGACAATGCATCAGGATATATTGATTTTGCTAAACTATTTGAGCTCAATGAAGAGGCAGTGGCCTATGCTTACCTCAATTATCCCATGGAAAATACCGGCATGAAAACATTTGGTGTTGGCAGTAATGATGGTGTCAGGGTCTGGATCAACGGTAAACTTGTCCTTGACCGTCCGCTCTCCCGAAAAGCCGAACCTAATCAGGATCAGGTTTCTGTTCAGTTGAACAAAGGCAATAATGCCATACTGGTGAAAGTTGATCAGCTGAAAAGAGGATGGGGGTTTTATTTTTCAGAATTATTTTAATTCATGGTAGTACTTTGGTTAGCAATCACCGTATTATCTGTGAGTGAACGTAGAATCTCCTCATATTTTTCTGTTTAAAAATTTGACTAATCGCAGGCCCCGGGTAAAGGGGTCTGCGATTGTTGTTACCAAACCATCTGAATATCAGATGCAATCTATGTTATGTAATCACCGATAACCCTTAACTTTTTTTGATTGAAGTATGCCAAAATATCATTTTATTCTTGCCCTTGTAGTATTAACCTTAACAAGTACCGGCCCTCTTTGGGGTCAGAACAGTCAGTTGGTCTTAAAAGAAGAACTGATCTATGAAACAGCACCCTTCCCCAGTTGTCATGCCTCCACTATGGCTGATACGCCAGAGGGCCTGGTGGCCGCGTGGTTTGGCGGAACTCATGAAAGCAACCCGGATGTGGAGATATGGATAAGCCGGAATATAAACGGAAAATGGACTGCACCCGTTGCTGTAGCCAACGGTATCCAGCATAAAAAGAAAAGATATCCTACCTGGAATCCGGTATTGTATCAGGTCCCCGGAGGACCATTGATGTTGTTTTACAAAGTGGGTCCGGATGTACCACGCTGGTGGGGAATGGTTACGGTCTCTCATGATAACGGGAAAACCTGGTCTGATCCGCAGCGCCTTCCTGAAGACATCTACGGCCCGATCAAAAATAAACCGGTTTTACTCAAAAACGGAACACTGATTTGCCCGTCAAGTACCGAAGATAACGGCTGGCGCCTGCAAATGGAGCTTACCAGCGATTTCGGAAAAACCTGGGAAGTCGTAAAATTAAAGTATAGATTCAATGTTATCCAGGCTAGTGTACTTACCCATGCTGATGGCAGTTTACAGGTCATTTGCCGCACCCGGGAAAGCAACCTGGCCGAAAGCTGGTCCTACGATAACGGAAAAACCTGGACTGACCTTCAGCTGACCTCTTTACCCAATCCCAACTCAGGCACCGATGCCGTTACACTGAAAGACGGAACACATGTATTGATTTACAATCATACCCAGTCTGGCCGCACGCCACTGAATGTCGCGGTATCAAAAGACGGAAAAACCTGGAAAGCACTACACAAGCTGGAAACCAATCCGGGGGAATATTCCTACCCGGCTGTTATCCAGGCCAATGATGGCAAAACCCACATTTCCTATACCTGGAAACGTGAAAAAATAAAACATGTGGTTATGGATCTGAGCAAGATGGATTTTAACCGGCTGAAAACCATACAGAATGGAGTATGGCCAGAATGAGAAACCCTTCCGTTTTCATAAAAATCCTTATTTAGTAACCTGATCTTCTATAGAAAGCGGTCGGTTAATACCGGAAAACAACTCCCTGAATAACACGGGGAGTTGTTTTTGTTCAGAACCTGTTTTGAAAACGGCAAAAAGATTCCCATTTCCAGAAGGCGGCGGGATGCAGTGAAACAGGCGTTGAGGTAGTTTATTTCCGGGAAGTCTCTCCCCTGTCAGGACAATCTGAATTCCGGTCACACAAAATTTACCCTCATTCCTTTTATTTTTTCTGATAAAACATTTATTTTACGGTAACGTACCCGTTTGTTAAAATCAGTGAATTATCCGCGGGTCCGGTCTGACAACCTATCCGAATACAGATACTTATGAAAAACAGGTATGCTACCCTATTTGCGCTTTGCTCTCTGTTCCTTGCCTATTGCACTACCGTAAAAAACACGGGGAGTCTGAGCAAAGAGCCGGAAGAATACCTGCAACTTTCCCACACGACCCTGGGTATTACCACAATCGCGGACCAGATCGCTATTCCCTGGGAGATCGCCTGGGGGCCCGATAACTGGATATGGTACTCTGAACAGGCAGGTAAAGTATGGAAGGTCAACCCTGAAACCGGGGAGAAAAAACACCTGCTGACCATTCCTGATGTATGGATGAAACGGACCACGGGTTTACTGGGTATGGCCATTCACCCTGATCAGAAAGATTTTCCCTATCTGTTTGTAGATTATACAGCAGAAAAAGGAACGTCCTATGTTACAAAACTGGTACGGTATGAGATAGGAAAAGATACGCTCATTAATCCGGAAATTCTGCTGGAAATAGAAGCTTCAACCGGACATAACGGCTCCAGGCTGGTTCTTCAGGATGATCAGCACATATTCTGGGCAACCGGTGATGTCGCCAAAAAAGGGTATGCACAGGATTCAACCCGACTGAACGGAAAAATACTGAGACTGAAAATTGACGGAAGTATCCCGGAAGATAATCCTGTCAAAAACAGCTATGTCTACGCATGGGGATTACGGAATATGCAGGGAATTGCGCTTTCAGACAAAGGGGAACTATATGTTTCGGAACATGGCGATGCTATCGAAGATGAGATTAACCACATCCGGCCGCTGTACAATTACGGCTGGCAGGATATAGAAGGTTTCCATGATACGGAAGCGGAAAAAGCTTTTGCCAAAAAGTACCGGACTACAGAACCTATGATCGCCTGGACGCCCACGATTGCCCCGGCCGGACTTGATTTTTATAATCACTCCTCAATCCCTGAATGGGAAAATACGCTTTTGCTCACTTCTCTTAAAAATTCCAGTCTGCGCGTGTTGCAGCTTAATGAAAAAGGCGATCAAATCCTGAGTGATGAAGCCATTTTAAAGGACCACTACGGGCGTCTGCGTGACCTCTGCGTAAGTCCGGGCGGAGATGTTTTTGTCTCTACCAGCAACCGCGACTGGAACCCCGGTACAGGGTTCCCGCTGCTACAGGATGACCGGATCCTGAAAATAAGTCCGGTTAAGAAAGCGAAAAAAACACCTTTGAATCTGATTCATAGAGAAAAAACACTCGCCGCCGAACAAAAAGGAGCCGTACTGTACGGTCAGTATTGTCAGTCCTGCCATAAGGAAGACGGGAACGGTATTCCGGGAAGCTTCCCTGCGTTGAATGGCTCAAAACCCGTAAACGGACAACCGCAACCTCTGATTGCTACCGTATTAAGAGGAACCACTTCAGAAGTAGCCATGCCGGCTTTCGGATTCCTGTCTGACGAAGACATCGCTGCTGTGGTTTCTTATATCCGTACCAGCTGGAATAATCAATCCACACCCATTACACCGTGGGACGTTAAACAAGTCAGGCGATAATTGCCACCATACGACAGCCTGTCCGGGATCACTACAAACCATCATGGGTTTTACAGAAAATGCATCAGCCGGAAAACAGCCTTAGCAACAGATTGTATAACCTGTACATTCAGAAGCGTTACCTTCCTGAAAATAAATAATGAACAAGCTTAAATTCTGAATTTTTAATAACTTAGTTTTATTTTTTTAATCAATACGATTAAATACCATAGAAGATTTGCTTTTATACGCGGTTATCAAATTATTTAAAATAAGATTACTTCCTGTTTATGAAGGGAGAATTTCAAAACGTCGTGAGTTATGGAACAGGTGAGCACTTTACTCGGTATTGTCACATTGACCGACACCGAAATCTGGAGCCGTTTCAAAGCGGGCGACAAAAAGGCTTATGAAATATTATACAAGCGTCACTTCAGAGTACTGGCACAATATGGTTACAGGATTTCAAAAGATCCGCTCCTGACCGAAGATGCTATTCAGGATGTTTTTATTGATCTGTGGAGAAGACGGGACTTTCTTTCCGACACGCAAAACCCTAAATTTTATCTGTTCAAAGCACTTCGGAATCAACTGCTGCGCAATAACAGAAACGATGTGTTTGATAAAGCCAATGATATTGACGAATTTCTCGACTACCTGGTAACACTTTCTGAAGAACAGCAATTGATTGAAAACGAAACCCGCAGTGATAAAATAAAGCAGATCCAGAAAGCTATTGCCCGGTTAAGTCCCAGGCAGCAGGAAGTTATTACTTTAAGGTTTTATCATGGAATGAGCATTGATGAAATCAGTACCCTTATGACGCTTTCACATCAGTCGGTCAACAACCTGCTGTCCAGGGCCTATGCCGTTTTGCGTCTGATTATCCACTTTTTTATAGCATTTATCGTTTACGTTACCGGTTTCTGAAAAAAACCTTCCTTTGAATGGTTAGTTTTTTCTTTCAACTGTACCTGCTGTTCAGAACACATCATAGCAGAGTACTTAAATGGCTGATTTTTCTGAAATAAATGATTTTCTGAACGATGACTCGTTTGTTGACTGGGTCCTGAAAGGGACTGATGATCATTACTGGCAATTATTTAAAAATGCGCATCCTGAACAAACGGAAACGCTCATCCAGGCACAACAACTCATTCTTACCCTGCATACAGCAGAGGATGTTCATTTTCCTGCTGATCCACAGAAAACATGGTCCCGTATTCAGCAGGCGCTGGAAGAAAACACACCCCATGATCCCTCGGTAGGAAAACCCGGTAGAAACCTCAAAAGATTCATCCCTGCAGCAAGTGTTTTTATTCTGATCCTGATCACCGGAACCCTTTGGTATTTTGATGCCTGGCAAAAGGACTCCTATCCAGGCTTCTTACAGGAAAAAATCACCCGTAAAACCATCATTGAAAAAGTAAACGACAATGCCGGATCTTTGGAAGTTCATCTGCCCGACGGCAGTACGGTAACGCTCCATGCACACAGCAGAATCAGTTATCCGGCTGACTTTGATTCGCTGCAAAGAGAAGTTTACCTGATGGGGGAAGCTTTCTTTAATGTAAAGAAGGACCGCACACGTCCTTTTTATGTTTATGCAGGCGATCTCGTTACCAAAGTGCTGGGAACAAGTTTTAATATCCGCGCCATAGAAAATGACACAAAAGTTGTTGTCAACGTAAAATCAGGAAGTGTCTCTGTTTTCCCACAAAAGAAAGTCAGTAAACAGAACGCTGAAACCAGCAGCCTGATTCTTTTGCCAAATCAGGAAGTAATCTACAACCGTGTGGATGTCAGTCTCAATAAAAAGCTGACCGCCGATCCTCTTCCGCTTGAAACCGCTTCTGATAATCTGCTGGTCAATTATGAAGAAGTTCCGGTCAGCCGGCTGTTTCAGATTTTAGGACAAGTATACGGCGTTAATATTCTCTTCAGTCAGGAGGATCTTTCGTCATGTATCATCACCACCAATCTGAACGGCCAGTCTCTTTTTGAATCCCTGGAAATTATCTGTACGACCATTGGCGCTACATTCAAAGTAATTGACGCACAAATAGTCATCGAATCCGGAGGATGTGCCTCCCAACCTTAAACATGAAGCCATTTTTAACTGCTAACCTAAAATCACTATGAAGTAACGAGATTATCTGCTATTGACCACCTGTTGCTTTTCAGATTAAATGCTTCTCTGGTTTTAGAGAAATCACACCGTTCTGACTGCAACTACATTGACTTGTTCCTAACATAAAACATCTCAAAAATATGTCAAGAAATATCCTTAACACAAGGCAAACAACATTCTTAAAGTTTGGCCTTCTTCAGCTGCTTCTGGCGGGCATTTTCACGGGAATTGGCTTTGCAGCTACCGGTGTAATGCAACCCGGACTCAAATCACTTATCACCTTGCAGGCACGGAATGCGGACCTGAAATCCATTTTGAAGGATATCGAAAAACAGGCGCAGATCTCCTTTTCTTATCAGAAAGATGTGGTGGCCTCCCATGAAAAAATCAATGCTGATTTTTATAATCAGACCGTTGAGCATGCACTTGATCAGTTACTGACTCCCCGGAACATCAACTATCATGTGCTTAAAGCCAACCACTTGATTTTATCCAAAAAACCGGCAAATGCCAATCCGGCCCCTCCTTCAGATTCGGAGCTGAAATACCAGAATGCAACCGACAGAACCATTACCGGTACCGTTACGGATGACAAGGGAGAAGGGTTGCCGGGAGTAAGTATTCTGCTCAAAGGCAGCCAGCAAGGGACGCTCAGTGATATCAACGGGAGCTACTCTATCCAGGCTCCTGACCAGCATGCCATTTTGGTTTTCTCTTTTGTCGGGTACGTAACTCAGGAAGTAGAAGCCAATGCTCAGGCCATACTGAATATTGTGCTGGCGAGTGATGAAAAAGCGTTGGAAGAGCTGGTTGTAGTAGGCTATGGCACGCAGAAGAAAACATCAGTAACAGCGGCTGTAGCCTCCATGAAAGGCTCTGAAATAGCCTCGGTACCGGTAACCAATTTAAGCAACGGATTGGGCGGAAGAATGTCAGGGATTATCTTCAAGCAGGGCTCCGGAGAGCCGGGCCGTGATGCTTCCAATATTTATATCCGCGGTATTTCGACCACAGGAAACAGTTCACCTCTCCTGATTGTAGATGACATCCCGCGTGCGTTTCAGGACCTGGATCCCAATTCTATCGAAAGTATCACCGTGCTGAAAGACGCCGCGGCCGTAGCTCCTTACGGGGTCGCAGGTGCCAATGGTGTAATCCTCATTACAACGAAAAGAGGGAAAACCGGTGCTCCGGCTCTTTCGTATAATGGTTATGTCGGATTCCAGAATCCGACCATGCTGACTGAATACCCTGACTCTTATGAATATGCACTCATGCTGAATGCAGCATCAGCCAATGAAGGTCTTCCGCCGATGTATTCCGATGATGTCCTTCAGAAATACCGTGATGGTTCTGATCCTGATAAATACCCGAACACAAGCCCGTGGTCACTGATTAACCGGAATACAATTCTGACCAATCATAATCTTGAAATCAGTGGTGGTTCCGACCGCGTTAAATACTATGGCGGTATTGGTTATCAGCACGAAGCCGGGCTTTTTGGTGCCACCTATCAGAACCGGTTCAACCTGAACCTTACCCTTGATGCCCAGGTAACCAATACTACGAAAGTAGCCCTGAGTCTGAAAGGCCGTGAACAAAACAACAGCTATCCCTCAGCTACCACCGACCGTCTTTTTATTACCATCACCAATGCCAAACCCAACTGGACACAGGTCTATCAGAACGGCCTTCCGGGTGCCTTGCTGGCAGGGATGGTGTATAGCGACGGATACCGCAAGACCAATACTTCCCAGATTTTCTCCCAGCTATCTGTCGAGCAGGAACTTCCATTTATCGAAGGCCTGAAGGTAAAAGGCGCGGTAGCATTTGACCCCACCAGCGTTTTCAATAAAAACTGGCTGAAACCTGTAGAGGTATGGACGCTGGATACCACCACCAGCCAGTACAACCTCTCGCTTGCAGAAAGACCCAAAGCCGAACTGAATCAGAGTTACGAACGTGCCACTCAGCTGACCTTTCAGGGAAGCCTGAACTACAACCGTTCCTTTGGTAAAAGCACTGTAGGCTTTCTGGCGCTGTTTGAGTCCAAAGCCAATGATGCTATCGTTATGGGTGCCCTGCGCCGGAACTTCGGTCTTGACATTGACGAGCTGAATATGGGTAGTTCCACGCAGTCTGACATCAGTAACTCGGGTAGCTCAAGCAGTGCCCGTCAGATGGGGCTGGTTTACCGTCTTCAGTACGACTATAATTCCAGATACCTGTTTGAAGCCAGTGGCCGGTATGATGGCAGCTACTACTTTGCTCCTGACAAGCGTTATGGATTTTTCCCGGCTTTCTCGGTAGGCTGGCGTATATCTGAAGAAGACTTTTTCAAAAACAGCGTTCACTGGATTGATAACCTTAAGCTAAGGGCATCGTACGGAGAAGTAGGTGCACTGGCCGGTAGTGCCTTTCAGTACCTGAGTACTTACGGTGTATATGGCCCCTCTTATGTATTAGGAGGTAATGCGGTGCAAGGTATCCGTGAAAGAGCAGAGTCTAATCCGAATATCACCTGGGAAAGAGCTAAGAAAACCGATATCGGTCTGGAGTTTACCTTATGGAAAGGTTTGCTGAATATGGAAATCGACTATTTTTATGAAAGAAGAGGCAACATGCTGACTTCCCCTACTGCTGTCGTTCCGGCTGAATACGGCATTGGTTTAAGCCAGGAAAACGCGGCAGAAATGAAAAACCATGGTATTGATTTCAGCGCGTCAACCGGTTATAAGGTTTCTAAAGATCTCTATCTGTCACTTGCTGGAAATTTCACATTTGCCAAAAATACCCTGCTGAAAGTATTTGAAACGTCTGCCACCTACGATAATCCCAACCGCAGAATCACCGGAAGGGCGCTGAGTACGCAGTTCGGATACCAATCACTCGGGTACTTTCAGGTGGGTGATTTCGATGAAGCAGGCAACCTGAAAACAGGAATCGCCACACAACCCTGGGGTAAACTGAGACCGGGAGATATCCGTTACCAGGACACTAATGGCGACGGCAAAATCGATCCGAATGATATGACTGTTATCGGTAATCCTAACATTCCGCAATTGATTTACGGAATCAATCCCGGCGCTACCTTTAAAAACTTTACACTTGACCTGTTGTTCCAGGGTGCTGCACGTTCTAACCTTTATCTGAACAACTACGCCGTATGGGCCTTTGCAGGAGGCACTTTGCCCGTCAGACAAAATCTGGATTACTGGACACCTGAAAACACCAATGCGCTTAATCCCCGTATTACCAGTGCACCTACCACCAATAATACCCAGCAATCCTCTCACTGGATGCGGAACTCAAGGTATCTGCGCCTGAAAAGCATTATGCTTTCTTACAGCATTCCGGCTACGGTGCTTGAAAAAGTGAAGATTCAAAGTGCAAGAATCTTTGTTTCCGGCCAGAATATGCTGACCTGGACACCGATGGTGAATTACGATCCTGAAACGGTGGTAAGTTCCGGATTGAATTATCCGCAACAGAAAGTAGTTTCTTTCGGTGCCAATATTATGTTCTGAGAAAATGAAATTTTTAACTGAAATACAGTAAGTTATGAAAAAGATAATAAATACCGCTTATAAAAAAGCAGTGATGCTGTGCCTGCTCTCAGGATTCATGGCCTGCAGTAATTTTCTGGACGTAGTCCCTGCCGATCAGGTCTCGGACAGTAATGCCTGGACCTCCACCGCCAACGCGGATATGTTCCTCAACGACATATACAACAGTCTGGAAGGCTACTTCAACACCAACGACCCCGATGAAAGTTTTTCTGATAACGCAATGCGGGGTTCTTCTTCGGGCTATAGTTTTGCTACTTATGGCAAAGCAAGCTATGATCCCAGCAGTGTACGTGACGACTGGACACCCAATTATACAAAAATCCGGAAGTGCAATCTGTTTATAGAAAAAGTAAGCGCATCAGACCTTTCTGAAAGCTGGAAAGCCCAGCGGTTAGGCGAAGCACGTTTTCTCCGTGCCTATTTTTACCATATCCTATGGATGAAATATGGCGGAGTACCTATCATCACAGAAACTCTGGACAGAAATACACAGGGGGATGCAATTTTCAGAGCCAGAAATACAGCCGATGAAACATTTCAGTTTCTGATTGATGAGTGTACAGCCATAGCCGGTGATTTACCTGTAAAGCCCGAAACGGGACGGGTCAGTAAAGGGGCAGCCCTTACCCTGAAGGGCTGGTGTGAACTGTATCAGGCAAGTCCGCTCAGAAACCCATCCGGTGATAAAGCCAGATGGGCCGCCGCCGCCGCAACCAACAAGCAGGTAATGGATCTGAATACCTACGATCTTTTCCCGGATCTGGAAACCTTGTTTTTTGAAGAGAACAATAACAACATTGAAGTTATTTTTGATAAAGCCTATCTGGGAGGTACTCCCCTGGGAGCCAGCAGAGAAGGTTTGCACGGAGCCTGGTTTGTAGGCGGAACCCAGCGCGCATGGAGTGCCCCTAATCCTACACAAGAGCTGGTTGATAATTATTTCATGGCTAACGGGTTGCCTATTACCGATCCCGCTTCCGGGTATAATCCGCAAAAACCCTATGAAAACCGCGACAAGCGGTTTTACCAATCTATTATTTACGATGGATGTATGTGGCTGGGATACGAAATGGAAATGTGGCTGGGTTCCGGTTCCCACAATACACTTGACCTTTCCAGTGCCAATGAAGCCACCAACACAGGGTATTATTTAAGAAAAGGGCTAAACCCGAAATATGAGTCTGTCAGCGGAAACCTGATGCTCAGCAGTGCTCATTATATCCTGTTTCGTTATGCCGAAGTACTTTTAAGCTATGCTGAGGCACAAAATGAGGCAACCGGACCTGATGAATCCGTATATGAAGCGGTCAATAAAGTCAGGGCGAGATCGGAATTACCCGGCCTGAAAGCAGGTCTGACCCAGGCGCAGATGCGTGATGCCATCGCTCAGGAAAGACGTGTAGAACTGGCGTTTGAAGAAAGAAGATGGTACGATCTGTTACGACTGAAAATAGCGGAAGAGAAGCTTAACACTCAATTTCATGCCATGAAAATTGAAAAAGTAAACGGTGTGAAAAAATATGAGGTTATTCTGGCACCAAATGGTGAAAGGGTTTTCAAAGCGGACAGAAACTATGTTTTACCTGTACCGCAGGGTGTCATTGATAAAAACGCTAAAATAGAGCAAAACCCCAATTACTGATCTGCACCATTGAAGCTATGCAACAATAGCGGAGTAAATTTCTCCGCTATTGTCGTTTTATTGCTATTGAATGCATTTCTGCTTTCTCATTCTGAATATTCCGGAAATATGCTAAACCGTAGAGAATTTATCAAAAAAAGTTCATTTGCGCTTTCATCACTTACGTTAGGGTTCCCTTCGTTTCAGGATGAGCCTGTTATTGATATTCATCAGCACACTGATTATGCCGGGCGCAGCCACGAAGACCTCATTCACCATCAGCGGGCAATGGGCATTACCCATACCATTTTGTTACCTGCAGGCACACCCTCGTTCGGGTCTTCTACGCACTTCGGAAAATCAAACGGATTACAGGCAAAATGCTCTGGCAATGACGTTTGCCATGACCTGGCGATGAAGTATCCCGGTGAGTTTTATTTCGGGGCCAACGAAGTGCCCGACATTGAGAATGCCGCCGGTGAAATTGAAACCTATCTGAAAAAAGGGGCAAAAGTAATCGGTGAATTGAAATTCGGTGTACAGGCCGATTCGAAAGCAATGAAAAAGATATATCGTCTGGCTCAGGAATACGATGTACCCGTATTGCTTCACTGGCAGTTTCAGATGTATACCTATAGTTATGAAAATTTTCATAAAGTCCTGAAAAAATACCGGAAGGTCAATTTTATCGGCCACGCACAATCGTGGTGGGCGAATATCGATAAAAATCATACTGATCAATCCGTATTATATCCCAAGGGAAAAGTGACTGCCGGAGGAATTACCGACCGGTTGCTGAGTGATTACCCGAATATGTATGCTGATATGTCGGCAGGGTCGGGACTGAATGCCATTACCCGTGATGAAGACCATTACAGCGGTTTCATTCAGCGTCATCAGGACAAGCTGCTTTACGGGAGCGATTGCGACGACAAGGTCGGGAAAGGATCAGCCTGTACCGGAATACAAACACTGGATAAAATAAAAGAGCTGGCGGGGAGTAAAGAAGTGGAACGGAAAATATTATATCATAATGCGAAAAAGCTTTTTAAAATCTAACCTGAAAATGAAATTTTCTGCGATATCCGGTTTGGGCAAATGCATCGCAATGATGGCCTTTGTTTTTGCTTTTTGCATGGATGCTCCTGCCCGTGCCGCACACCATGATGAAGGCCTGAAAGTAGCCGTCTTTGACGTGGATGTAACACCCACTGACGATTTACTGGCCTATAACAAACAGATCAATACCTGGGACCTGAGCCTCAGGGCAAAAGGCATGGTGATTCTTGGCGCCGGCCAGCCAGTCGTTCTGTGCTCTGTTGACTGGCTTGCCATCAGTAACGGCGGGATGGATCAGTTCCGGGAAGCCATGGCCAGAGCTGCAGGAACAACCACTCAGCGCGTATCGCTCCATGTCGTTCATCAGCATGATGCACCGCGCTATGACCCCAGTGCTGAAGATCTCCTGCTTAAAGCCGGGATTAATCCTGCTGATATCAACCTGACCAGTCTTGACGGGACTTTCCCCCGGTCTGTCATTCCGCGCCTCGCCAAAGCAATCTCTGCAGCCATTCCAAAGGCAAAGCCGGTTACACACATCGGATTGGGAAAAGCACCGGTTTATGAAGTGGCTTCCAACCGGCACATTTACGGACTCGATGGTAAAGTCAGCACTACGAGAATGTCGGCCACCAAAGATTCTGCCATGCGCGCAGAGCCGGAAGGGCTGATCGACCCGGTGCTTTCACTGGTTAGTTTCTGGAACCAGAATGAAGCCGTGGCAGTAATGACTTTTTATGCCTGCCATCCCCAGAGTTATTACCGTACCGGAATTTCCAACCCGGATTTCCCTGGTATTGCCCGCTTTTTCAGACAGCTGAATGTTCCGGAGGCTTTGCATATCCACTTCAATGGTGCCGGTGGCAATATTGCTGCGGGCAAATACAACGACGGCTCCCATATCAACCGCCTGCTACTGGCTGAACGTATGGCCGATGGTATGAAAAGGGCCTGGGAGTCTACCGAAAAGACTGCCATTGGAGCCCATGAAGTAACCTGGCTGGTACAACCCGTCGTATTGCCACCGGCTCAGGGCCTTTATCAGGTAAGAGAAGATCTGAAAAAGAGTGATGATCTGTACAGGAAAAATAATTCATCAGCCGGGAAAATGGCATGGCTGGATCGCGCCGAAAGAAAAATACCGGTAGAAATGGCCTGTCTGAAACTGAAAGATCAGGCAAGGATTCTCTTTACTTTCGGAGAGCTTTTTGTTGAATATCAGCTCTATGCAAAAGAACAACGCAAAGATTTGTTCGTAGCCATGGCAGCCTACAGCGACCTGGGTATGGGTTACATAGGGGTAGCTTCGTCTTACGAAAAAGGAGGCTATGAAGTAGGTCATCTGGTTTCGGGTGTAGACGGAAAATCAGAACCGGTTATCAAAGCGGCCATTCGTTCATTACTGACGAAATAAGGGTTTTTATTGTTAAATTCTTTTCAGGTTCAGGCTTGTTAATGATTTCATTATACAGCCGGAGCCTGATTTTTTTACCGGCACTTTTCAGATTCCTCTGAATTTTTCGGAAATTGGTATGAACTGTATATAACACAGGGATTTTACAGATACTTTGTCATGAAAAAGCCGGAAATTTTATTTTGTATAGTACTCCTCATAACTATCCCCTTTTTATCAGGGGCACAATCGTCCGGAAAATGGAAATTAGTATGGAGCGATGAGTTCAATTATGAAGGGCTTCCCGATAGCACCCGCTGGGATTACGATACCGGTGGGCACGGATGGGGCAATAACGAATTGCAGTTTTATACTGAAAGTGACACCGTTTCGGCTAAAGTAACAAAGGGAAAACTCATTATCACGGCCAGGAAAAGAAGCTATGAAGACAGCCATTTTACTTCAGCCCGGTTAGTTACCAAAGGTAAAGGGGACTGGCTGTACGGAAAAATTGAAGTAAAGGCCCGTCTGCCCAGGGGAAAAGGAATGTGGCCGGCCATCTGGATGCTGCCTACTGACTGGAAATACGGTGGCTGGCCCGACAGCGGTGAAATTGATATCATGGAAAATGTAGGTTTTAACCCTGATACCATTTTCAATTCTGTGCATACCAAAGCTTTCAATCACACCATAGGGACACAGAAAACTACCGGAAAAGCAATTCAGGATGTTCAGGGGAAATTTCATACCTATAGCATCGAATGGTTTAAGGACCGTATTGATTTTTTTATTGACGGCAAAAAAACCTTCACATTTACCAATTCGGGCAAAGGGGTTGAAGAATGGCCTTTTGATCAGCGTTTTCATCTGCTGCTGAATATCGCGGTCGGTGGCAACTGGGGCGGTCAGCAAGGGGTGGATGAGGCGGCATTCCCGGCCTCTATGGAAGTAGATTATGTAAGGGTGTATCAGTGATCCTGGTAAAGTAAAATAGATGAAACGATTTTAAATTAGCCGCTGATGCCACAGCTCTTATTGAAATTCTGCTGCCGCTTTTTTTACTGCCGGTATCTCATTCGACTTTAATTTTGCGACCATCATCAGTACTTTCTCAGAGTGCTGCTTTCCGTGCTTCAATACCTGTAGTAAACGGATACATAACCAGGGATTTTCTTCATCCAGATCATCTTCCAGAGCCTTATAAAGTGCGGGAGCAAGGGTAGTTACGGTACGGAACGCTGACACCATCTCCACTTTTTCGCCGGCAGACAGAGGCCGGTATATCGTTGCCAGCCTGTTCTGAAAAGGTTCATCCTCAAGATGCAACAGCGACAATGCCCTCAGAGCCAGCATTTTTCCTTCTTTATTTTCCTTTTTCTCAAGCCCTTCAATAATCAGCTCCTGTACCTCAGGTAATGGGATTTCCTTTCCCTGAACAAATAACTCCAGCACAAACTTCCGGTAACGCTCATGTTTCATCAGTTTTTCCAGATAGCCCTGTTTATCAAGCTGATGATAGGATAAACCGGCA
>JBEBXQ010000024.1:0-44768 GCA_040391535.1 Telluribacter sp.
ATTGAACAGGTCAATACCCCTAACCTTGATAAAATAGCTAAGGCAGGAGCGTATGCACGGGCTTATGTAGGTGGGGAGAAAAATAATTATTCACAAACACCTACTATTTCGGCCGTCGGGTATAACAGCCTGCTGACAGGTACATGGGTAAATAAACATAATGTATGGGATAACCGGATTGACGACCCCAATTACCACTACTGGACCATATTCCGTTTTTTTGAACAGCAATATCCTAACAGGAAAACAGCGGTGTTTTCCACCTGGCTCGACAACCGGACCAAACTTATCGGAGAAGGTTTACCCCAGACAGGCGCGTTACGGCTTGACTATTCGTTCGATGGTTTTGAAACCGATACTATTAATTTCCCTCAGGAGCCGGAATCAGGCCATATACTTAAAATTGATGAATTGATTGCTAAAGAAGCTGCAGACTATCTTTTGCGTAAAGGTCCGGATCTGACATGGGTTTACCTTCAGTTTACGGACGATATGGGCCACCGTCACGGGGACTCGGCCCCGTTTTTTTCAGCGGTTGAAAAAATGGATCGCCAGGTGGGCCTGATCTGGGAGGCATTACAGCAACGTCAGAAACAAACAGGCGAAAACTGGCAGATTTTCATCACCACTGACCACGGCCGGGATCCGAAATCAGGACATGGACATGGCGGGCAGTCAGACCGGGAGAGAGGGACGTGGATTGTTACCAATGCCCTGGATTTAAATGAACAGTTCAAAAGCAATACTCCTGCGGTAGTAGATATTATGCCCACCATTGCCCGGCATCTGGATATTTCTTTTCCTAAAGAACAAGCCTTTGAAATTGACGGAACTCCGCTGACCGGAGCATTGTCTTTTACGGATATGCAGGTGCAGAAACAGCATGATAAGCTAAATGTTTCATGGAAAGCTGTCGGTAAGAACGAAAATGTAAAGATATGGCTGACCACAACCAATTACTTTGAAGAAGGTGGCCGTGACCATTACCTCTTGATGAAAGAAATCCCTGTTACAGCTGGGAAAGCCGAAATTGATGTATCAGACTTACCGGATGGCTTTTTCAAAATTGTCCTGGAAGGCAGACATAATACAGGTAATAAATGGGTGGTAGGGAAATAAAAACAGTGTAATCAGAAAACAGAGCTTTAACATATATGATTATTACTCATATCAGACAAATCATTAATACGATGCCCATGTGGAATATAAATTTGAAGTACCTCGGAACTGCTCAGGCATTTCACTCTTATCTTACAAAACCTGAAATAGTTCAGAAAAAATATAATCAAGCGTATTTGTGTATCCCCTGATGACCGTTTTAAACCTTCTCTACCGTCTCTTCTTCATCTGCTTCACAGAAATTATTATAAAGCTGCTCCATAATGGTGGCAAAATGTTCATAATCCTGGTCTGACAGATTACCCCACCCCTGTTGTCTGAGATCATAGACAATAGGTGCGGCAGTGTTGTAAGTCACGGAGCCTTCACCGGTGAGGTAAAGATTAAACTTGCGGCGGTCATTAACGGCCATTTTTCTTTCCACCAATCCTTTTTTCTGCAGTAAATCCACAATGCGGGTAACAGTCGGAGGATCTTTGTAGGTAACCTCGGCAAGGAGTATCTGGCTGATGCCCGGCGACCGTGAAATATGATCAATTAACACCCATTGATCTACAGTAATATCGATACCCGCATCAGTAAATTTTTTCTGAAGCACATTTCTGATCTTTTTGATTGTAGTATCGATCTTAAAATAATAAGCTCTCTGATCAAACTGGTGTGTCATATTTATGAAGAAAGAGTAAAGTAGAAACTTAGATCACAAATATACAAGTCATGAACAATTGACCTAGCAACAATTAATAATATTGTCACATTTTCAAAAAAAATTCTTTCTTCCAGTTAAAGCCGGAATCAACCATACAATCTTGCAGAAAAAGAAAGATATACAAAAGCAGAAGGTCTGCTATAATAATTGTCTTTTATACATCTGTATGGTATTTTCCAATCCGTAATAGAGTGCATCACTAATGAGCGCATGCCCTATGGAAACCTCATCAAGCCAGCCGATACACTCCTTCAGATAAGCCAGGTTTTCCAGACTCAGGTCATGCCCGGCGTTGAGGCCTAACCCACACCTGCGGGCCGCTTCAGCAGCCTCAACAAAGGGAGCAACCGCTTTTTCCCGGTTTACCGGATATTCATGCGCATATGGCTCAGTATATAATTCCACGCGATCGGCCCCGCAAATACTGGCCCCTTCCACCATTTCCGGATCGGCATCGACAAAAATTGAAACCCTGATACCGCTGTCCTTAAATGCAGACACCAGATCAGTGAGCAGATCCTTATGGGTAACTGTATCCCAACCTGCATTTGAAGTGACGGCCTGCAGCGTATCGGGAACTAAGGTAACCTGATCCGGCAGATTGGCCAGGACCAGCTTTACAAATTTCGCCTCCACCGGGTTCCCTTCAATGTTAAATTCGGTCTGTACTATCTGTTTAAGGTCATATACATCCTGATAACGGATATGCCGTTCGTCGGGCCGGGGGTGCACTGTAATACCCTGTGCCCCGAAACGTTCACAATCCATTGCCACTTTAACCACATTGGGATTTTCGCCACCCCGCGAATTGCGGAGTGTGGCGATTTTGTTAATATTTACACTTAATCTGGTCATCGGATATGAATCTGTCTGCATGTTTAAAGCCTGAGAATAAACTTTCTTTCGATCTAATACAAAAATACGTTGTTTTCTGGCATCAAAAGTCATTTATTTAAAGAATGATTGCTGACGGTTAAGGGTATTAATCCGCATTTCATGTCTTTTAAATACCAGGCCGGGGATTTTCACCGCTGTTGTATATTGCATGATATTATGAAAAGTAAAATCGTTTTGTTCGGAGAGTATCTTCTCCGCCTTACTCCTCCGCATAGCCAGACGCTGGTGCAGGCCGAAAAACTCGATATGCATTGGGCGGGTTCTGAGGCCAATATTGCGGTATCATTATCCATTTTTGGTGAAAATGCCGAATATGTTACTTCTATGCCCGACAACTCTCTGGCAAGAACAGGCCTGTCACAACTCCATAAATACGGTGTAAAAACGGATATACTGGTAAAGGAAAACAGTCGCGTTGGGCTTTATTTCTTTGAGAGCGGCCAGGGAGCACGCCCCGGCAGAGTGAGTTATGACCGGGAGCATTCTGCTCTAAGCCAGACCAAACCAGGCGATCTGGATTGGAACCACATTTTTGAAGGAGCAAGCTGGTTTCACTGGAGTGGCATTACCCCGGCCCTGAACGAAAATACGGCCGCCGTTTGCCTGGAAGCACTGCAAGAGGCCAAAAAGAGGGGAATCACCATTTCAGCTGATTTTAACTATCGTGCCACGCTCTGGAATTATGGCAAACATTCCAGTGAAGTAATGCCAGCATTGTTAAAGTACTGTGATGTAATTCTGGCAGATGCCGATACTTCCGTCCTTTATTTCGGAATACAATTCGATGAAAATAACATAGTGGAAAGTACCTGCCGCCTGTTGCAGGAAAGATTACCGGAAGTCCGTTATATTGCCATGACCATGCGGAATCAGGTCAGTGCATCCAGCAACGGGTATACAGGTTACATCTGGGAGAACGGAGAACTTGTTACTTCCCGTAATTATCAGATTGATAATATTGCGGACCGTATTGGTGCCGGAGATGCTTTCATGGCCGGCATTATCTATGGCCTGCACAATAAGCGTCCGCTCCAGGATACCATTGAGTTTGCCACTGCCTGCGGCGTTATGAAGCATTTCATTACCGGAGATTTCAACCTGGCAACCAAAGACGAAATAGATACTTTAATCCGTCAGAAAGGCAGCGGCCGGATCATCCGGTGATTTTTTGAACCATACTGTTATTTTTCATTGTTGATATAAACACCAAAAACACTCTAACCGCAAATAAAATGTCTGCTTTATCGCCCAAAGAAATTCAGGAATCAATAGTCAGTTCCGGTTTTTTACCGCTCTTTAATCATGAAGATCCGGAAATTTGTGTGAACGTACTGAAAACCTGCTATGAAGCAGGAATCAGGGTTTTTGAATACACCAACAGGAATGATAATTCGTATGAAACTTTCCTGAGGTTGAGAAAACTTGTGGACGAGCAGCTACCAGGGATGCTGTTGGGAATAGGGACGATCAAGAACGCTGAACAGGCTGAGAAATTCATCGCAGCCGGTGCGGATTTTATGATTTCCCCGTTGATTTTTGAAGAAATTCAGGAAGTAAGTCTCCGTCACAATATTCTGTGGATACCGGGCTGTGCCACTCCTACTGAAATTGGCCTGGCTGAAAAATGGGGTATTACGCTTGTAAAAGTTTTCCCGGCACGTCAATTGGGCGGCCCAAGTTATATTAAGGCTGTGAGAGCGGTTTTTTCCGGTATTCAGCTGATGGCCACAGGAGGCGTCGAAACCACCCGCGATGATATGAAAGACTGGTTCCATGCCGGAGTAAAAGGCATTGGTATCGGTTCACAGCTATTCCCTCAGAAAATGCTGGAAAACGGTGATTTTGATGGCATGAGAGAGCATATTAAGCAAATAGTCGAAAACGTGGCCATATCAAGAGGCCGTTGATCATGCTGTCAATTTGCTTTCAACGGCAAAAATCAGCGGGAAGCGACGTTTGTTAAAAAAACAGGACTGTAACCAGTCATGTAATGCACATGAAGGAGATAAGAGACATTATTTCGGCTTATCAGGCGGCAAGTAGTCAGCATATCCGCACGGCACTGGCTACGGTGGTTCATGTGGAAGGTTCTTCTTACCGGCGGCCCGGTGCAAGAATGCTGGTTACAGAAAACGGACATTTTACAGGAGCTATCAGTGGTGGCTGCCTGGAGGGTGATGCTCTGAGAAAAGCACAGCTTGCTATTTATGACGGGAAAAACAAGCTGGTCACTTACGACACTTCGGATGAAGACGATGTAGAATTTGGTGTACAGCTGGGCTGTAATGGTATTATTCATATCCTCTTTGAACCTGTTCATTACGAAGACGATGATAACCCTGTACTTCTTCTGACCTGGTTGCTTGAGGAGCGGAATGAAGCGGTGATTGCCACACTGTTTACGCTAAAGAGCCGGTATGCTTCCCAGCCGGGAACCTGCCTGATAATGAAACAGGGACTTGTTTTGCAAAAAAAAGATTTTATCCATTCCGGCAGACAGGCTGAGGTTAACATGAAAGCTCTTGAGATTTTTCATAGCCGCAAATCACAATTTACTTCTGTTGGTAATTTCGATGCCTTTTTTGAATTTCTGCCACCATCTGTTCATCTGGTGATCGCCGGTGCCGGCAATGACGCTATCCCATTGACAGAATTCGCTAAAAGCCTTGGCTGGAAAATAACAGTCTTCGACGGCCGGTTCAGCCATGCCACGGCTGCCAGGTTTCCTCTGGCCGATCAGGTTCTGACGCTTAAAGCAGAAGAAATTACCGGAAAAGTTCAGTTTGATGCTTATACTGTTTGCGTACTGATGACCCATAATTATCAGTACGACTTATCGTGCCTGCGGGTACTTATTCGGCAGCCCGTTACTTATATTGGCTCGCTGGGCCCCCGGAAAAAACTGGAGAAAATGCTGGATGAAATAAGCAAAGAAGGTATCCTTTCTGATGAATCCCGGCTGGATAAAATTCATGGCCCCGTGGGGCTTGACATAGGTGCGGAAACTTCCGAGGAGATTGCACTTGCTATTATGGCGGAAATAAAGGCTGTTATCAGTGGGAGAAGGGGGACATTTCTGAAAAACAAAAATGCAGGAATTCATGACCGTGATGGGGTAAACACTCCGGATTCTGTCCACAAAACAACAGCAGTATGTACCATCAGTCAGGACATTTCATAGCATGAATAGCTATGCATTGGTTATTCTGGCCGCCGGGAATTCGTCCAGGCTGGGACAGCCCAAACAGTTATTACCCTATAAAAAGACCAATCTGCTTACTCATCTGATTAATGAAGCCAGAGAAGTATCCGGCCTGTCCATTACAGTCGTCCTGGGTGCTTTTGCTGATGATATCATGGGTCAGATTCCTGTGAAAGACCTTACGGTCATTCAGAATCCTTTATGGGAGGAAGGAATAGGTACCTCCATTCGGCTGGGAATTACCTCACTGACTGACACGCCCGATATACAGGGAGCTATACTGGCAGTTTGTGATCAGCCTTTTATTTCATCGGATTTATTTTCTTCTATGATACAAATGCACCAGTCTTCCTTAAAAGGGATTGTTGCATCGTATTACGGAGGAACAGCCGGAACTCCGGTATTATTTTCTCCTCTGTATTTCAAAGCATTGACAATGCTTTCGGGCAAGGAAGGGGCAAAGCGGCTTTTAAAACAATATGCTGGAGATACAGCCCTGATACCCTTTGAAGCAGGCCGTTATGATATTGATACCCGTGATGATTACACCAGGCTTATTCAATAACCTGAAAACAGGTATCCGGGAAAAGCTCTGTCAGGCTATTGTGTACTTACTTCACCTTCATTCTCCACCGAAACGACTCCCTTTACCTCCTGAAGCCTGTTTTTTATTCCCGATTCTGAAGACGAAACAATCACAATATGAATATTCGAGAGTGATGCCTCCACATTTACACCCTTCAGTTTACCGATTTCCTTTCCGACTTTCAGGAACTCCTCTTTTTCTGCCACCGTGATTACATACCTGGCCATCACTTTGTTGTTTAGTATTAAAAGAATAACGTCATCATGAGGAACAAGGATATTCTCCCTTTCCTGAATTCAAGGTAAACAGAAGCTGTCGGGCTGTTTCCGTCCATGGGCATACAAAGGAAAGGCCAGTCAGTATATAGCTGACAGATCTTTCCCTGTATGATTGCAAAATCCGGCTAACGCCAGTTCGGGTTTAGGATCCTGTTACCGCCGCTTCGCAGTTAAATGAACAGGTATTTCCTCTTTTTCTATCATCCTGTCAGCCCTTCGGACTTAAAATAACCACGAAGTGGTGGGATGATTATAGAAACAGCAAAAAGATAACGTTCATAAAGCCCTGAAAGGGTGATATTTTCAGATGGTAAACTTATCCCGAACTGATATTATTTACTTTTTACAGTTTTGCCCGAAGATTTCTCCTCTCTCCCGTTTGCAGCCAGCTCCTCCTCTACCAGCGGAAAAAATTTCTTGGGAAGATAAATATCCGGCCATCTGACCAACCTGAAAGCATACGGAGCCTGAGCCAGTCCTGAACCTACATGGGTAGAAGGCTGAGACAAAGCCAATGCTGAACTTGTCAGTTTACTCCAAAGCGCAGTGCCTCTGAGCGAGGAATCTTTTTCTGCCCATAAAGCCGCAATCCCCGCCACATGCGGTGTTGCCATACTGGTGCCTGATTTATATCCATACTTTGCCGGCATGGGAACAGACGAAAACGTACTGACACCCGGCCCGACGATATCCACCTTTCCATGCGGAGGATAAAAGGTAATATTTGAAAAAGAAGCCTTTACAAGATTCTCTCCCACTGCCCCTACAGCCATGATGGATGGACAGTTGGCGGGGTGGCTCACCGGTCTGTTGGTATCATTTCCGGCAGCGGCCACAATCAGGCAACCGGCATTCAGTGCCGCTTTAGCCGCAGCTTCATAGGCAGCCGAATAACCCGACCCTGAAACAGCCGCCCCAAGCGACATACTTATTACCTGGCATTTATTGGCGATTGCCCAGTTAATCCCGGCCAGAATCCAGCCATCAGCTCCGCTCCCCTGGTTGTTTAACACTTTACCGGCATAGATTTTCGATTTATAAGCTACACCATATCTGGGTTTTGAGGTGTCTGAAGGTTTAAGCGGGCCACAGGCTGTCCCGATACAATGTGTGCCATGGCTATGCAGATCCTGCACCGCCTGATCAGGAACAAAGGATCTGGAAATAATCGTCCTTCCGCTGAAATCCGGATGGGCCAGATCCATCCCTGTATCCAAAACAGCTACTTTAATGCCATTGCCTGTATAATCCTGTTTGTAAAGCACCCCAACCACCACTTTTGTTTTAATCAGGCCGTAAGTTGCATTCAGGGCCGAAGCATCAACTCCGTCAGCATTTTCAACATCTGAAGCCACTGTATCAGCCGTTACTACTTTATCTGTAATATGGTTAACGGCATCCCGATACCCCTGCAGGTATCCATTCCAGTTCTCATTAATGGCATGACAAACCCGTTCCGGTTCCATCACGACCCCATCCTCACTGCCGTCAAAAGCCCGCATCCCGATTTCATTAAGGCTTCTTATCTGTTCTGCATTGGTTGCGTTGATGACAGCCACACCTATTTTATCAAAGAAAATACCATCACCTTCATTGAGGTCCTCCGGCTTCACATCCTCGTTGGCGAAATCTGTCGAGCTTCTCACCTTCATTCCCGTCGACTTATTGATATCTTTTACCGAGGCGACGGCCGTGCCCGGTTTTCCAACCATCAGATACCGGCCCGTAAACTCTCCTGACAAATCTAAAGTTTCCATAACATTGATTCATTTTGTTTAATAAATAGATTTTTACCTTTTAAAATACCAGCCGCCACACGCCAGTTATTTTGCTTTATGCTTATACAAATGAAGTCACATACTCATCCATCTGCAATACCATTTTCTAGGTATTTTTCACATAACTCCCTGATAAAAAGACCTTTCAACCTGATAACAAATGGAGTAACTGCGGAATATCCGAAAGAGAATTCTACGCCTTCAGAGGAGGGTTTCTGTCCATCTTTGAAAGATTAGTGTATCTTTGTTAAGTAGAAAACAGACTTATGATTCAGGATTCCTTCGGACGCGTTCATGATTATCTGCGGATTTCGCTGACAGATAACTGCAACCTGCGGTGCTTTTACTGCATGCCGGAGGAAGAGTACGACTTTGCATCATCTGCTGCATTGATGCAACCGGATGAAATAGAAAAAATTGCCCGCATATTTGTAGATCATGGTGTCAAAAAAATAAGACTTACCGGAGGAGAACCCTTAGTAAGAAAAGATGCCGCAGCGATTATCCGTTCCCTGTCACCGTTACCGGTACAGCTCACCATGACCACCAATGGTGCCCGGCTGCATGAATTCCGGGAGGTAATTCAGGAAGCCGCCATGCACAGTATCAATATCAGTCTTGATACACTTCAGGAGAAGAAATTCCTGTTCATTACCCGCAGGAAAATTTTTCAGCAGGTAATGCAGAATATTGACCTGATGCTTCAGCAGCAACTCCATGTAAAAATCAATGTTGTTGTGATGAAAGGGCTGAATGAAAATGAAATCTGCGATTTTATTGCCTGGACAAAAGATATTCCCGTCCACGTCAGGTTTATCGAATTCATGCCATTCAGCGGCAACCGCTGGACGAGCAACCAGGTATTTACCTGGCAGGAAATACTGACTGTAGCCTCACAGAAGTTTGATTTTATTCCCCTGGAAGGCCATAAGAACGATACGGCCAAGAGCTATTATGTAAAAGGACATCAAGGTACTTTTTCGGTGATCAGTACCATGAGTGCTCCTTTCTGCGATACCTGCAACAGGATGCGGCTTACCGCGGACGGGAAGCTGAAGAACTGCCTGTTTTCAAAAGGAGAAACCGACCTGTTGGGTGTTTTAAGAGCAGGTGGCGATATTACACCGCTGATTCTTGATACGGTTTATAAAAAACATAAAGCCCTGGGAGGACAGTTCAACACTGATTTTACCCATTTGGAATCTGAAAAACTTGAAAACCGTAGTATGATTACTATTGGTGGATAAATGAATAAAACTGCTTTAAAGGTGATTACGGTACAAGAAGCTAAAACATTGATCAGGCAGTCGGTTCCTGCTCCTGTTGTAACTAAACTGCCCCTTTATCAGGCGGCCGGGCACATACTGGCCGAAGATATTAAAGCGGTTACTGATATTCCTGCATTTGTGCAATCTTCAATGGACGGCTACGCCCTCAAATTTGAAGATGCGGAAAAGGGTCTGATTATTAAGACCATTATCCAGGCCGGAAGTACTGCAGAAGCAGGTATTAAAAACGGAGAAACAGCCCGTATTTTCACCGGTGCTCCGTTACCACAGGGTGCCGATACGGTGATTATGCAGGAAAAAACCGAAATAAAAAACGGAATTCTTCATTGCCGTGATGAACAATTGCAACGGGGAAGCAATGTAAGATTAAAAGGATCTGAAATAGCCCGGAATGCGCTGGCCATGCAAAAAGGGGATTTACTCACCCCGGCCGCCGTCGGTTTTCTCGCGGGAATCGGAATAGCCTTTGTTGAAGTATACCGGAAGCCTTCAGTCGCCCTGATTTTAACCGGTGACGAATTACAGCAGCCTGGACAGGAACTGAAAGCCGGACAAGTGTATGAATCCAATTCTTTTGCTTTGAAAGCCGCCCTTCACCAGGCCGGTATTGATCATGCAGAGACTTTCTTTGTCCGGGATAACCTCCATTTATTACAGGAAACTTTAAAGGAAGCCATCGCGCAACATACGTTGGTATTACTGACAGGGGGAGTCAGTGTCGGCGATTATGATTTTGTCGTGAAAGCAGCAGAAGGAAATAACATAAACGCCATTTTTCATAAAATCAAACAAAAACCAGGCAAGCCTTTGTTTTTCGGGCGAAAAGAAAATGTCCTCATTTTTGGACTACCCGGTAATCCGGCTTCGGTCCTCACCTGCTATTACCAGTATGTCTTACCCGCCATCCGGCTGATGTATGGCAGAGATGAGCCCGCAAAGGCAGTACAGGCCACGCTGACGGCAGACGTCAGAAAAGTACCCGGTCTCACCCAGTTTCTCAAAGCCTGGTATGAAAACGGAAAAGTTACCCCCATGGGTGCGCAGGAATCTTTCAGAATGAGTACTTTTGCCATAGCCAACTGCTTCATTTGCCTTCATGAAGAAGGCCTGGAATATAAAAATGGCGACCGTGTTGAAGTTCACCTGTTGCCGGATATCGCATAAATTTCACCGTTAAAATGAATCTTACACCTGAACTTTTTTATCCTCTCTTGTTTATTGTCGCCTTTCTCTATGCCTCAGTAGGTCATGGCGGCGCCAGTGGTTACCTTGCTCTGATGGCTTTATTTGCCGTCAGTCCGGATGTAATGAAACCAACAGCCTTACTTTTAAATCTTTTTGTATCTTCTTCCTCCTTTTTGCAGTTTTACCGGGGAAAGCATTTCAAATGGCAGATTTTCTGGCCGCTGGCGCTGGCTTCTATTCCCATGGCATTTGTTGGCGGGCTGATTCACATCGATGCCTCCATTTATAAAAAAATACTCGGAGTATTGTTATTGATACCCGTCATCCGGTTTCTGTTTTTCAATAATATCGAAGTAGACAAAATCAAGCCGTCCAATATTCCGATGTCTCTTTTTCTGGGCGCTTTCATTGGTTTATTTTCAGGTATGATCGGAATAGGGGGCGGAATTATCCTCTCTCCTATTTTGTTACTTTTATGCTGGACAGATCAGAAACAAACCGCGGCCATCAGCGCGTTGTTTATTTTCATGAATTCGGTATCAGGACTCGCCGGGCAACTGACGAAAGGAATTACATTTAGTCCGGATATGTTTACCTATGTGGCAGTGGCATTCGTCGGCGGGCTTCTGGGAGCTTATCTGGGAGCTTTAAAGTTTAATCAGAATATCCTGAAAAATATACTGGCCATTGTACTTGCCATGGCCGCTTATAAACTGTTATTTACAGGAGCTTAAAAGACTTTTCCCTATGAAAATCCTTTCTTTCGGACAAATAACGGAGATTACAGGGGCACCACAGTGGTCTCTGGATAATATTAACTCAACGGATCAGTTAAGGCAAAAACTCTCCGACCTGTTTCCGGCCTTACAGCATACGACCTATCTCATTGCTGTTAATCAACAGGTAATCAGAGAAAACATCACCCTTAGGGAGACCGATATCATTGCCTTATTGCCACCATTTTCAGGAGGATAGTATGGCCATCGACCCTCAATTTAACGAACGCTACCAACGTCAGATACTTCTTCCCGGCTTTGGCAGGCAGGGACAACAAAAACTGCAGAATGCCCGTGTACTTGTATTAGGCGCAGGCGGACTGGGATGTCCGGCACTGCAGTATCTTGCCGCTGCGGGTGTTGGTACAATAGGTATCATTGATTTTGATACCGTCAGTATCAGTAATCTGCATCGCCAGTTGCTTTTCACAACCGAAGATGTAGGTAAACCCAAAGTTGACTGTGCCAGAAACAGCCTTTTAAAACTAAATCCGCTGGTTCATATCGAAACCTATCCATTCAGACTGACCAATCAGAACGCGCTGGAGCTAATGGCCTCTTATGATATGATTCTCGACGGAACTGATAATTTTGCTACCCGTTATCTGGTAGCAGATGCCACTGAAATTCTGGAAAAACCTTTGATCTACGGAGCAGTATCACGCTTTGAAGGACAGGTGGCTGTTTTCAATGCCAGCGATGGACAGGGAAATACAACAACCTACCGCGATTTATTTCCCGTACCACCCCACGAAAATGAAATCCCTAACTGTGCAGAAGGTGGTGTATTGGGGGTGTTACCGGGTATCATAGGCACCCTGCAGGCGGCAGAAGTGATGAAGATGATCACAGGACTGGGACAGCCTTTGACCAATCAGATGATGATTTATCAGGCATTGTATAATCAGTTTTATACCATTGCTATTCAACCTGATCTACAAAGGAAACCTGTTAGCACAGAACAGTTTCTCCGTACGGATTATATCCGGTTGTGTGCTTCCACGACTACTGACGACATTGAAGAAATAGCAGCGGAAGATCTTTTCAGGCTGCGGACTGAAAAGCGTATCAAACTTATTGATGTGCGTGAACGGGGGGAAATGCCGGAAATTGAATGGGAAGAAATGGTTCAGATTCCGCTTTCAGAGTTAAGGCAGCAACAACGGCTGACAGTCCCGGAGGATATTATTATAACCGTCTGTCAGTCAGGAAAAAGAAGCAGAATAGCCGCAGAAAAACTCAAAGAAATTTTCAGAAATAATAAACAGATTTTCAGCCTCCGCGGAGGTGTAAGCGAATTATTATCATGATTAATGAAAAAAAGATAAAGAACATATTCACTGAAGGGCCTGTTGCACCGGCGTTTATTACAGAAAGCATTCAGAAACACCAGAGCAAAACCAATATCGGTGCACATAGTATTTTTCTGGGACAGGTACGGAAAGATGAAGTCGACGGCAAGCAGGTAACTGCGATAGAATATACCACCTATCAGGAAATGGCGCTTGAAAAAATGCAGACGATCAGGGAAGCTGTGTTTTCAGCATATCCCCTGACATGCCTTCATGTATACCACAGTCTTGGCATTGTACCTGCCGGTGAAATCTGCTTATTTGTTTTTGCGTCCTCAGCACACCGTAAAGCCGCTATGGAGGCTTGTGATAAAGTGGTGGAAAGATTAAAAGCAGAATTACCTATCTGGGGGAAAGAACTATTTGAAGATGATTCCTTCCAATGGAAGGTTAACCGATAACCTTATTTTATGGTCGATATTACACATAAGCAATCCACTTTAAGAAAAGCGACAGCCTCTGCGGTACTCCATGTTTCAAGTCAGAACACTATTGATGCTATCCGTAACAGGGCTGTTCCCAAAGGAGATGTTTTTGAATTTTCCCGTGCTGCAGGATTACTTGCAGTCAAAAAAACCAGTGATGTTATCCCGGATTGCCATCCCCTTCCGGTTGAATACACTGCCATCCGTCATGAGATTCAAGGGCTTTCGATTCTTATTTCAGTGGAAGTTCATACCATCTATAAAACCGGTGTGGAAGTAGAAGCCATGCACGGTGCTGCCATTACTGCCCTCACCATGTATGATATGCTGAAACCCATTGACAAGGCTGTGGAAATAGGGACGATCCGGCTGGAAAACAAACAAGGAGGTAAAAGCGATAAAACAAAGCCCGATACAGACCTGAGAAGTGCCGTGGTGGTTTGTTCGGATACGGTAGCTGCCGGTACTAATCAGGACACCTCCGGAAAAATAATGCTGCACCGGCTGGAAGAGATGGGTTTAACCTCTATCCACTATCAGGTAATTCCGGATGATTTTGACCGGATCCAGGCAACCGCACGTGCATTGGAAGCACAAAAATACCAGTTGGTTATTTTCACCGGAGGTACTGGACTTTCGGATCGCGACGTAACCCCGGATGCATTGACGCCGCTGATCGACCGGCCTATTGACGGGATTATGGAAGCCGCCCGAAATTATGGACAACAGCGAACCCCATACGCAATGCTTTCAAGAGGGGTCGCCGGTTTTCTGAACGAAACCTTGCTGCTCACATTTCCGGGGTCAGCGAAAGCCGTTCAGGAGTATATGGATGCGTTATTTCCGGCAGTATTCCATTTGTTTCATATCAGAAAAGGCGGTAATCACGCATAAATTATCCGGGCAGGACAATTCTGAAAGTAGTACCTTTGCCCGGTTCTGACTGCTTTACGAAGAGTTTACCGTTGTGGTAATTTTCAGTAATCCGTTTAGCAAGCGTTAGGCCCAGTCCCCAGCCACGCTTTTTGGTACTGAACCCCGGATTGAAGATCTTTCCGGCCTGTGATTTTGACATACCCTTTCCTGTATCACGGATATCAATAATCACCCCTTGCCCGTTCTGCCCGGGTTGCAGACTCAGGAACAATGACCCTACTCCACTCATGGCATCCACAGCATTTTTACAGATATTCTCAATGACCCACTCAAACAGGTTTTTGTTCATGAGAATCATTTTATCCGGCGGAAGGTCATTTTCTATATGAAAATTCACCTTGGTAGAAACCCGTTTTTGCAGATAGGTGATAAATTCGTTTACGATCTTATATACATCTTCCGGCTTCATCGCAGGCTCAGAACCAATATTCGAAAACCGCGTGGTAATCATCTCCAACCGTTTCACATCCTTTTCAAGCTCATCGGCAATGGCATCATCAAAAGCAGGATCCGACCTGAAATACTCAATCCAGGCCATTAATGATGACAGAGGCGTTCCCAGCTGATGTGCTGTTTCCTTTGCCAGCCCCACCCACACCCTGTTCTGTTCTGCCCTGCGGGCCGAACTGAATGCCAGATACGCAAGAAAGCCGATAATGAACAAACCCGACAGCTGTACATACGGGTAATAAACAAGCTGAGTCAGCAGAAATGAATTACTATAGTAAACATACCCCATATTTCCGTCTTTCAGTTCAACCGGAATTGGTGCATGCTCCAGAGCCATTTGAGTCAGGTGATCTCTCAGAATAGCTTCCTGTTGTTTCAGATTTGCATGCGGAGGGAAGATGATGTTTTTACTGGCTGAAGGGTTGTCGTTTTCATCTACATAAATTGCCGGAATCTCATAGAAAGAAGTGGACTCCTGAATGATCTCCATGATGATATTAATATCCTCATCATAATCGGTACTCAATGCATACCGCAGTCCTTCTGCGTACAACTGTACCTGCCTGAGCTCCCGGTCTTTCAGCTTCTGAACCAGATCGTTGGTATAAAACAAAGAACCGATACTAATCAGCAACAGGTTAATACCTATAATGAATTTATAAGTATTTTTCTGTCCGTAAGTATCCAGTATACTTCGGTGCAAACGTAAATTATTGAGGACTACCTCAGGAGTGAATTTCTTTCTTTCCGACACAGAACAATTGAGAAAACCTTATTTCTTCTCAAATTAACGTAAAATTTCCGGATAGCGTATGAAAAAAGGGTTGCGATTAACCGTCACAACCCTTTCATACCCAGTCATGGTGTGGCGATCCTAGGTTCGGTGTAATTTCATGTATTCATCCGCTGAAAACCTCCCCGGGCTTATTACAGAAAATGCAATGACCAGCATTAATGCCAGTATTGATAACCAAAGCTCGGAATTAAGGTACGAAAAACCATTTCGGATATTAACAAAGAAAACCGCACCCAGCAATATCGGGATCTGGAGAATACTTGAAATGCGTGTCAACAGACCAAAAGCAATTAATAATCCTCCAACGATGTGCGTAAAAGCAACGTAATGTACACCCATTACCGACCACAGGTCAAACTTCAATCCTCTGACAAGCTCGGTAAGGCGACTGGTATCGCTCGCAAAGCTGATTCCTTTCAGCATAAGAAATACCCCTAGAGATATCCTGACAATACCGACAAGAACGCTATGCCTGAGTTCACCCCAATGTTCAACTTTGTCTACAAAGTTCATGATCTCATTTGCGTTTAATTTGTCGTTTAAATTAAACAATAAACATGAATATACAAAGATTATCTTTAATAAAATTTAATTTAAATTATCTGTATTATTAGAATAATACTATAGAAAGAGAAAGCAATGTTTGATGCTGTATCGGATAAGTTCAAAATTATGATAGGGAAGAATACTGTGTATTGCAAACTTGGCCATATTATTTACTATCCTCACTATCAGACAGATAAAACAAAAACTTTACAAAATGATAAAATAATCAGAACCTGAGAACAAAGTCCTGCTTAGGTTGCTGCTTTCGGAAGAAAACCAAACCGATCCAGAACAGATCTACGGTCAGCGTTACGGCCGGGTCAGCCTTGATTTCCTCCCAGGCCTTTGTCATTTCCGCTGACCAGTAAATGTCATCGAAAATAAAGACACTGTCACTGTTTGCATACGGAAGGCATTGCTGAAAATACGTGACCGTGGGCTCATAACGATGGTTGGCATCAAAATAGGCCATATCCAGCGGCCGGTTAAGCTTATTCAGGAACGGATGAAGCGTATCGTCAATATTTCCGGTTATAATTTCTACATTATCAACCTGTAAATTCTTAAAGTTATCACCGGCGATTTCAGCCGTATGCGGACAACCTTCAAAAGTATAAATCCGGGCATCAGGGGCTGCTTTGGCAAAATAAAGGGTGGTTATGCCCAGTGAAGTGCCCAATTCAAGCATAGTCTGAGGTTGATGCTCCTGCACCATCCTGTAAAACAATCTGCCGAAACGGGGAGGTTTTTCTGCGTTCTTTGCGATCTGACTTACCTTCCGCAAATTCGATTTGTTGATTCTTGAACCTGCTCCCAGATCTACTGTTTCAATAATCTGTTTACTGGTTCTCATTTTATTCCTGACCTTGCTGATCTCCTCATAGTCTGCGCGTTCATCTTTCCCGGGAGCAATGATCCGGTTATAGTAATCAAATAGAAAAGGTGAATGAAGACTATGGGCATTACCTGCCCTTAACAGATACTTGATATAAGGTAAAATCAAAATGCAGTGGTTGTTAACAGAATAACAGAAATCAATTCAAATGAAGCGTAAAAGTCTTAAAATCCGAGCTAGTTATATAAATAAGGCACAATAAGATTAAACGCGGGAATAGCCACATGAAAACGATGCCCGTCCAGCACCCGCTCCATCAGATATCTGCCCGTCATTTTACCCATTGTGGTCTGAAGATTGCAGCCGGATACATATTCGTGTACATCACCGGGCTCCAGCACAGGCTGCTGTCCGACTACCCCTTCTCCTTCTACCTCACGCACAATACTGTTAGAATCAAAAATAAACCAGTGACGACGCAAAAGCTGAATCGTATTGTCGCTGTTATTCTCAATAAAAATACGGTACGTAAAGACAAAATGAGACTGAATAGGATTAGAGTAATCCGATTGGTATTCAGTCAGAACACTTACCTTAATGCCTTCCGTTACTTCCGAAACCATAGATTTTAAGAGGAATATTACTGTTTTAACGAAGTTAATACCATTAAACTTATAAAATCAAGTATATTTTCTATTATTTTGAAATCCACTTGTCTTTTTATGGCCGGCAACTAATAAAAAAACGTAACCTACATATTACTTCTTGAAGAAATGGATGTAAAAATAGAAGATTCCTGGAAAAAAGAACTGAAACAGGAGTTTGAAAAACCTTATTTTGAAAATCTGATCAGCTTTGTAAAAACAGAATATGCCAATGGTATCGTTTATCCGCCCGGAAAATTGATTTTCAACGCTTTTAACGCCTGTCCGTTTGAAGAATGCAAAGTAGTCATTCTGGGGCAGGATCCTTATCACGGCCCCGGCCAGGCCAATGGCCTTTGCTTTTCGGTCAATGACGGCATACAAAAACCTCCGTCTCTACAGAATATTTTTAAAGAAATCAGGGATGATATCGGCCATCCGGTACCCGTTTCCGGCAACCTGGAACGGTGGGCTCATCAGGGTGTACTGTTACTTAATGCAACTCTTACCGTCAGAAACGGACAGGCAGGGTCTCATCAGAAACAAGGCTGGGAACAGTTTACGGATGCGGTCATCCGGTGCTTGTCCGAAAAAAAGGAGGGGCTGGTATTTTTACTATGGGGGCGGTTTGCCCAGGAAAAAGGGCGTATAATTAACGAAAGCAGGCATTATGTCTTAAAATCAATACACCCATCTCCCTTAGCTGCAAAAAACGGCGGATGGTTCGGTAATAAGCATTTTAGTAAAACAAACGAATATCTGAAAAACAAGGGATTAGAACCCATCAACTGGTAAGAATCAACACTCACACACTATCATGAATTTATCAAAAGCAAAGCCCTATTTTCTGATTGTGGCATGTACGGCCATGTTACTCATACCATTGCTTAGCAGACCTTCTTCACAATCCGGACCGAAGTGGGGTTTCTGGGCTCATCGTTATATTAACCGCATGGCAGTATTCCGGCTACCCTCTGAGCTATTGCCATTCTATAAAAAACACCTGGATTACATCGCCGAAAATGCTGTAAATCCGGACAAAAGGCGCTATGCAGTTGTCGGAGAGGCAGAAAAACATTTTATAGATCTTGATGTTTACGGGGACAGTGCTGCTATCTTATTGCCTGTGCAGTGGAAAGATGCTGTTGAAAAACTGGGGGAAGACTCATTACGGAAACATGGCATCGCGCCCTGGAGTCTTCAAATGGTGACATCTCAACTTACTGAAGCCTTCCGCCAGCAGGACAAATCCCGGATCCTTCGCCTCTCGGCTGATCTGGGGCATTATGTGGGTGATATTCATGTTCCCCTTCACACTACCCGAAACTATAACGGGCAGCTGACCGGCCAGGATGGTATCCATGGATTCTGGGAAAGCAGGCTTCCGGAACTCCTTGCTGAAGATTATGAGTTCTGGATTGGCCCTATACAATATATCGATGATCTTCCGGAAACAATATGGAATACGGTGTTCCGGTCACATGCTGCCTGTGATTCTGTGCTGAGATTTGAAAAAGAACTTACTGATAAATGGAAAAAAAGTGGTAAATACAGCTATGAAGTCCGGCTGAATCAAAATGTCAAAGCCTATTCTGAAGAGTTTTCACGGGCTTACCACGCTATGCTTGACGGTCAGGTTGAAAGACAAATGCGGGCGGCCATACAAATGACCGGAAATATCTGGTACACTTGCTGGATAAATGCAGGACAACCCGATTTACAGAACCTGATGGAAGGCAGAATGGAAGAAACCTGGCAAATAGCAGAAGCGGATACATCGGTACTTCAATTAAATGTCCGTAATGAAAATTAACACGATTTCATTTATCCGGCGTTTTTCAATTAAATTTGTATGGGTCCCGGTAGTAGTAATTGATAACGACAGAGAACAATATGGAATTTGAAGTATATCTGACACAGAAAAAAATAGACGGAGCTGCTTTTAAAGCCAGTGAGCCGGAACGCTATACAGAATGGCAGACATTATTTCAGAAAATAAATCCGGAGAGTTTTACCGTACAAAAAAAATTCCTGATGAATACCATCAGGCGCAGATACTTGCTGACTACTTAAAAAAGATGGGAGAGTACAGATCGCCCTGTCTCTCCCATCCTGTTTGTACTACCATTCCTTACTCCACAGGATTTCCATCCTTATCAAGCTTCACAGTAGTAGTTTCTTCTTCTCCTTTTTTCAGATTGATCTCATAATACTGCTTTCCGTCATCAGTTGTAACTGAAAAAGCCGAAGTTACCTGCCACTCATTATAGGGAGCATTGGCAAGGGCATTTTTAACCGGATCAGGAAGTTCTTCTGGTTTAACAGGTTCTTTCCCTTGATCCATCACTTTTTCAGTTGATATGGAAGAGTGGACCGCAGTCGCTGTAGAATTCAATGAAACAAAAGATACTAAGGCCAAAGCCATGGCTGACATCATTAACTTTTTCATAACTATTTGTGTTTAAATGAAAAATTTTAATTGCGGATCTGAAATCATATTTAAACTTTCATCAATCCGTTTACAGTAGTTATTCAGTCAATACTGTGCCAAAAGAAACAACTATCTTCAATTTATTGATATACAGTAAGTTATAATAAATAAATTATATTTTTTATTGCAAAAACATTACATTTTACCACCCCATATCGTAGAATTAAACAACAATTTCACAAGAATCCACTAATTTCACCCAATGAAAAAAATAGGCCTCATATCTGATACACACAGTTACCTGGATCCGCAGCTTTCTCAATATTTTAAAGACGTGGATGAGATATGGCACGCAGGAGACATAGGGGATATTGCCGTGCTGGATAGCCTTGAGAGTATTAAACCTGTAAAAGCGGTTTACGGTAATATTGACGGAGCAGATGTAAGAAGGCGGCTTCCCGAAAACCTTTTCTTTGAAACAGAAGGTTTCAGGGTATGGATGACTCACATAGGCGGTGCGCCACCGAGGTACAATCCTCAGGTTTTACCACTGCTCAGAAATGAAACCCCTGATATTTTTATCTGCGGCCATTCCCATATATTAAAAGTAATGAGAGACGAAAAACTTTTTCAGATGCTTTATATGAATCCGGGAGCAGCAGGAAAAGAGGGTTTTCATAAAATACGAACAGTCCTTCGTTTTGAACTGGAAAATAAAACCATCCGTAATATGGAAGTAATTGAATTGGGGAAAAGAGGGGCTATTGATTAGCTATTTTTCTGATCCGCAAACGAAATAAATAATACAAAGTGAGAGATTGTCTGAGAAATTCAGAAATTTGCGGTAAAATCAAATCGCAACCCTTATCAGGGCACATTAAATAAAACAGATTAACCAAATCAATATACAATGGAATTATCAGGAACTGTAGTATCCTTATTACCTGAAGTGACCGGCCAGGGTAAAAATGGCACGTGGCGCAAGAAAGAATTTATCCTGGAAATCCCATCCCAATACCCACGCAAGGTATGCATCAGTATATGGGGTGAGCGGATCGATCAGGCCAATCTTGCAGAAGGAGACAGCGTAACCGCATTTATTGATATCGAAAGCCGTGAATATAACAACCGGTGGTATACTGAAGTAAAAGCATGGAAAGTAGAAAAACAAATGGCAGGCGGCAGCAGTAGTGCCGCAGGAGGTGATTTCGGCCCACCGCCCAATCCCGACTTTGCCCCTTCTGACACAGAAGACGATCTTCCGTTCTGATCATTTTCAATGCGTCAGGACAAAATCCGGCCCATGAAAAAAAGGGTTTTACTGGTTAGCAGCGTTCATCCACCTAACGATCCGCGGATTGTATATAAGATAGCTCCTGCCCTGTCAAAGCATTTTGATCTTACCTGTGTATTACCTCGTGCGAAAGTGATGCATTTTCCTGAAAATACGCAGGTAATGAGTCTCCCTTTTTTTAACTGGCTGGGTTGGCGGATCTTGTGTATATATCCTGTACTTCTCTGGAAATACCGCAAAATAAGACCGGATATCGTTCATTTCTTTGTCCCGGAACTTATCCCTTTTGCGTTGATATGCCAATGGATGGGCGCGTCGGTCATTTATGAGGTACAGGAAAATCTGTATCAAAAGCTGCCTCTGAAGCAGAAAAATAATGAATGGCTTTTTAAAAACGCTTTTTACTTTTTCGATCGTATCGCGCGCAAAAAATTCCATTTTATTTTTACTGAAGATGCCTATCTGCACGAATACCGTCAGATCACACATTCACATATGGTGATTCATAATTATAGTACCGGACAAATACCGGATGCCACAGATGAAAAAAGAACGATGCCGTCTTTTTTGTATTCAGGGGTGATTTCAAAAGAAAGAGGGCTTGATACCATTATTAAAGCCTGTCATCTTCTTAAGAACACTTATACGGATTTTTTCGTCTATTTTTTTGGACAGAACATAGTAAGCAGAAGGGTAATGGAGAACATTGACGGATTTAAAGCTGTATCCGGGCATCTTATTTTTCATGGTTATACCGATTATAAAAAAGTATTGGAAGCAGGAAAGTCCTGTATAGCGGGGTTGGCTGTATTAAAACCTGTAGGTGACTACACGGAGTCCTACCCGTCCAAAATATTTGACTATATGGGTCTCGGAATACCTGTCATTACATCTGATTTTCCCCTTTACAGGAAGGTAGTTGAAGACGGTGCCTGTGGTTTCTGTATCGATCCGGAGAACCCGCAGATACTAGCTGAAAAGATGGCATGGATGATGGAAAATCCGGAATCTGCCCGCTTAATGGGTAAAAAGGGATATCAGCTTCTTCAATCTGATTATAACTGGACAACCGAGAAGGCCAGATTGATTACACATTATGAGCAAATCCTGAGAAGGGAGCAGCAACAATAAAATATAATTGTATTATTAGAATTTTATATTGTAATGTTCAAATATGCAATACCATGCGTTCTAAGAATTATTTAACTTTCGAACAGATTTCAGGACACAAATTTGTGAAGATAACATTTTTTCAATGTTTATAAATAGAGTTGGCCATTACCTCCCGTCAGAGATTGTTGGTAATGAGCATTTTACAGAAATAAATAATTTATCCAGCGAATGGATTTTTTCCAGAACAGGTATTAAAGAGCGCAGAAAAGCAGGACCTGAGGAAAATACCTCCAGTATGGGAATTAAAGCTGTGGATAGTGCATTGGAAAATGCACCGTTTTCCATGAATGAAATTGACCTGATTGTGGGAGGGACTTACACCCCATATGATACGATAGTTACACTGGCTCATGCGGTACAGCACCACCTGGGTATTCCCGATATTCCGGTGTTGTCTCTTTCGTCGGCCTGCTCCTCCTTGCTTAATGCCATAGAGGTTGTTGAAGGATATTTTGCGATGGGGAAGGCATCCAGGGCACTTGTGGTGGTTTCTGATCATAATACAGCCTATTACAATGAAAAGGATACCGTTTCAGGGCACCTTTGGGGTGATGGCGCTGCTGCTTTGCTTATTTCGAGAGAAAGAGTTTCAGAGAAAGATCTTGAAATTAAAAAAATAATAACAGGAGGAGCCGCTACAAGTGGAAAATCAGTGGAGGCTGTGGTGTTACGGCCTAATGGCAATGGTGTCGTCATGCCTTACGGGAGGGATGTATTTCAGAACGCCTGTACTTATATGCCCAAAGTCAGTCAGCAGGTACTACACAGCTGCGGACTGACCATCAGCGATCTTGATTATCTGATCCCGCATCAGGCCAACCACCGTATCAGCCTGAATGTAATCGGCACACTGGGGATCCCGGAGGACAAGCTTCTTTCTAATATTCACAGACTAGGCAATACAGGTTGCGCCGGATGTGCTATTGCTTTGTCTGAAAATTTTGACCTTTTCAGAAAAGGACAGAATATTGTCGTCACTGTTTTCGGGGGCGGCTACTCTTTTGGGGCCATGCTGATCACGGCCTGAATATAAACGCTTACGTTGCAGGAGGGGAGTTTATTTCCCCTCCTGATGTTTTATTACTCCCCTCAGGCACACATATACTTTCCCAAAGTAGTATTGTTCGAAAAACAAGGTTTAAATTTAACCTATCTCCTCATTTAATATTTTTTGTTTCGAAGTTCTGTTTACCTGAAGGTATCTCATCTCTTATCATGTAAAAGATATGAATCCGTTTCCGTCATTTGCACTCAAAACCGGAATTTTATATTATCTGGTAGCTTTCTTCCTTCCTGCCCTGGCTCAGGAAAACCTTCCGGTACAGAACTTCCCTAATACCGTCTATAAAGCGCATCATCAGAACTGGTCATTATCACAAAGTACCGATAATATAATGTATGCCGGAAACTCAGACGGTATGCTGGAATATGACGGAGCTCAATGGCGCGTCTACACACTCCCCAACAGGCAGATCGCCAGGGTAGTTTATGCCGACGGCGACAGAATTTATACTGGCGGTTACGGGGAGTTCGGTTACTGGCAAAAAATGCCGGACGGCCACCTTATTTACAAATCGCTCAGTGCGGAGAGTACGCACAACAGTATAAACACGGAGGAAATATGGCATATCCTGAAAACGCCGGACGCCATCCTGTTCCAGTCATTCTCTTATATCTACCGCTATGATTTAACCCAAAACAGAACGGAGCATAAAATACCCCTGATTGCGGAAATTCGGGCGCCGGGAAACTTTATGTTCCTGCAATATGCTGATCACCGCATTCTGGTTCAGCTGATTGAAAACGGAATCTATGAAATGCAGGACAATAAGTTTACACTCCTCCCCGGAACAGAAATATTAAGCTCAGCAAGTGTCTCAGGCATTCTCAGCTGCGGAAACGATTCTCTCCTGATTGCTACTGCCAAAGACGGGCTTTTTATCTATTCCCACGGCACTTTGAAAGAATGGATTATACCTTTGTCTGAAAGGCTGAAACGGAATCTGCTTAATAAAATTACTTTACTTAAAAACGGCTCGTATGCGATTGGTACCCTTTTATCAGGCCTCTATATCATTGATAATAACGGGAATCAGCTGCATCATTTTAACAAGTTTAACGGTCTGCAGAATAATTCCGTCTTAGGGATGTATGAAGATAATCAGAATAACCTATGGCTGGCTCTTGATAAAGGAATTGACCGGATTTCGATTTATTCACCCGTTTCTGTTTACAAAAACGATCCGCTGGAACTGGAAACCACTTATGCTATTACACAATACGGAGATCAGTTATATGTAGGGTCAAATCTTGGGGTATTCCGAAAAAAATGGCCTTCAGATGAACCCTTCACACTGGTCCCCGGATTACAGGGGCAGGTCTGGGACCTGAAAGTTTTCGATAATCAGCTTATTTGCGGTCATAATGAAGGGACTTTCCTGATTAACGGACAAAAAATAAGGAAAATCTCGTCTCAACAAGGTGGATGGAACGCCATTGCGGTACAATCTGCGAATGAAAAGTATCTCATCCAGGGGACCTATACAGGATTGTCATTATATAAAAAGGATCATAACGGCGAATGGGCCTTTATCCGTAAAATGGATAAAGTGCCGCCTGTTCCGGTTAAATACCTGGCCCTGGACCAGTATGACAATTTATGGGTTGCACATGCCTATAAAGGGCTATATAAGGCAAAACTAAACAAGGTAACTGCCGAAATAGTACGCTGGGAAGAAATTGCTGCGCCTGAAGCAATCCCGGAGGCGTCCAATGTCGAAATAACCGAGCTCAACGGCTATGTCAGTATCAGGTCGGGTCATCAGTTTTTTACACCGGGTCCGAATGGCACACTTCTGCAGGACCAGGTTTTACGTACATCTTCTGATAACCCTTATAAAATAAGAAACGGGGTGGAAGGAGAATGGTTTAAAGTATACAGGGATCATATTTTACTGGAGCATCCGGGCCAGCGTCCGGTACTCATCCATCGTACATTAGTCCGGAATTATGAAAATATAATACCGGTAAATGACCGTTATTATTTCTTCTGTGCAGATAATGGTTACTTTGTTTACGATCGCTCTCAACCAATAAAAGAACAGCCTGAGGTCAGCAGTTTAATCAGAAAAGTCAATAATCTTCATAACGCGCATGAAACGTTTGCTGTAAGTTCCTCAGCAACCTTACCTTCTTATGTCAGGGATCTGAGAATCAGCTATGCATTGCCTTTCTTCGGCAATGAGATAAAATACCGCTACCGGCTGAAGGGATTATCCGACAACTGGTCCGAATGGACACAACAAACCTATGCCGATTTCACCAACCTGCCTTCGGGTCATTTCGGTTTTGAATTACAGAATACTTATAACCACGAAACGCTGGTGTATCAGTTTGAGCTACTTCCGCGATGGTTCGAAGCACGCTGGGTAGGGGTTTCCCTGTTGCTGCTGATATTTTTGCTGGTTGCCTGGCTGCTTTACTGGCAGGAAAAACGAATGAAAAAACAGCAAATGAAGCTCATAAGGGAACATGAAGAAAAGCTAAGGCAAAAAGAGCTGGCCAATGAAAAACGCATTATGGAAATCAGGAATGAACAGTTGACGAGTGAGGTGATTAATAAAAGTCAGCAACTCAGCAATATAGCTATTAATGTAGTGCGCAAAAATGAAATTCTTGAAGAGATACGCTCTGAACTGATACAGGTAAAGAGAGATCTGGGCCAGCAATTACCCACACTACATTATCAGAAATTGCTGGATAGTATTAACCGTAATGTCTCGGGCAAAGAAGACTGGAAACTTTTTGAGGATAATTTCACTGAAGTCCATGAGGAATTTTTCAAACGGCTTAAAGCCCTGCACCCGTCCATCTCACCGGGTGAACTCCGTCTGGCAGCAGCATTACGTATGAATTTATCCAGCAAAGAGATCGCACCTATACTTGGTATATCCATAAGAGGTGTTGAAATCAAGCGTTACCGGCTCAGAAAAAAGCTGGGATTAACGGAAGATTATAATCTTAGTGAATACATGATGGATATTTGAGCTTTTGCACTTTTCTATAAATATAAGATAATTCACGGATAAAATATTGAATATTTCTAATTGATGTAATAGTGATGTAGTAGCATTTTGTGATAGAGCTATAGCGAAGGTTTAAATTTGAATATAATTTATTCTTAAAATAATCACAAACTACACAACACATTCAGCAATGAAGATAATTCTACGTTCAATACAGCTGATGATCCTGTACTTTCTTTCATTCACCGCATTTGCGCAGGAAATTACAGTAACAGGAAAAGTAACCGCCCAAACTGACGGTTCTGATTTACCAGGTGCCAATATCCTGATTAAAGGTACACAACAGGGCACTACCACCGATATTGATGGATCTTACAGTATCACCGTGCCTTCAGGGCAGTCTGTCCTGGTTTTTTCCATGGTGGGTATGGTTACAAAGGAAGTTACCGTGGGCACACAAACCACTCTTGACATTTCGCTTGAAGATGATTCCAAAACCCTGGGAGAAGTAGTAGTCATAGGGTACGGAACTGCCAATAAGCGGGATCTCACCGGTTCCATCGCGACCATAAAAGGTTCTGAAATAGCCGACAAGCCGTCAGTCAATGTGGTTAACTCGCTTCAGGGCAAAGTAGCCGGTCTTTCTGTGGTCAATTCCGGACGGCCCGGTGCCGAACCTGACGTAAGAATAAGGGGCACAAACACTATTAACGGAGTAAAACCTATTTATATCGTTGACGGTATTCTGAATGACAATATCAATTTTGTCAATCCGGCCGATATAGAATCCGTGGAAATATTGAAAGACCCCTCTTCACTGGCAATTTTCGGAGTACGTGGTGCAAACGGAGCCATTGCCATTACTACCAAAAAAGCCAAATCAGGACAGCTTCTGGTCAATTTCAATACTACTTTTGGTATCAAGGAGGTTTCAGACCGCATCAGGCTCACCAACGCGGCTCAATTCAAAGAACTTTATAATGAACTGCTGGAAAACCAAAACAACACGCCGTTTGATTACAGCAACTGGAACGCTGATACGGACTGGCAGGATCAGATTTTCCAGCGTGCTTTTCTGAATTATAACAACGTAAGTATCACCGGTGCTACAGACAAAAACCGCTTCTATATGGGGATCGGCACGGTAACAGAAGAAGGGATGATCAAACATGAACAGTATAAAAAACTCACCCTTAATATCAATGACGAATTACAGGTGCACAAAAACCTCAAATTCGGGTTTACTTTAAACGGCTACCGGGCAGAATTACCTGTGGAAAAAGGAGTGGGCGGTGCTATTGTAGCAGCTCCCATTGCCCCGATCCTCAACCAGGCTTCCGGATTGTACCACACCCTGCCTGATTTTCAGCGGGCCCAGGTTTATAATCCTCTGGTAGACGTGGAACTGCAAAAAAACACGCAGGTACGAAGGGAATACCGGGTGGTCGGCAGTATTTTCGGGGAATTGAAATTCCTGAATGATTTTACATTCCGCACTTCTCTCTACGCTGATTACGGTTTCAACACCAACCGAACCTACCAACCCCTGGTCAATGTATATAACCCGGAAATTGAAGGAGATGATAAAACACAGAAAATCGTGGAGCAGACCTCTGTTTCTCAGTCCCAGAACATTGCCGCTAAAGTACAGCAGGATTACCTGCTGACTTATGCCAAAACGTTCGGAGCACACGATCTTACGCTACTGGGTGGCTTTACTACGTACTACAACAGTTTTGAATCTACAGGGTCAAGTGTTAAACAGGGTACAAGTTTTCCAATACCCAATGATCCGCGTTACTGGTATACTGACAATGTCGGAGATCCTGCCACGAAACTCGGAACCGGCTCGGCCTGGGAAAATGCCACCCTTTCTTATCTGGGACGGCTTCTGTACAATTATAAAGGGAAATATCTTGTCAATGCTTCTTACAGACGTGACGGCAGCTCTGCATTCCGGGGTAACGGCCGGTGGCAGGATTTCGGAGCTGTAGGCCTGGGATGGGTCGTCAGTGAAGAAGATTTTTTCAAAAATCAATCGTTCTTTGATTACCTGAAAATCAAAGGGTCATGGGGTATACTGGGGAATCAGAATATCGACGACCGGTACCGGTACCCGGCCTATCCAACGCTTTCATCCAGCAACTCAGGCGTCTTTGGCAACAACATTGTCGCTGGGCTTCAGAATGAATATCTGGCCGACCCGAACCTGCATTGGGAAACTGTCAACGCGCGGGAAGCAGGGATTGAATTTTACGCGCTGAAAAACAGACTGAATCTGGAAGTCAATTATTATAACAAAATGACCAGAGATATCCTCGTCATTGTACCAGGCATATCCGGAACTACGCCCGGACTTAGTAACCTGGGGGAGATATCCAACAAGGGATGGGAATTTACAGGAGCATGGAATGCAAACCCCGGAAATGATTTTACCTATTCAATCAGTGGTAATTTCACGACATTCAACAATAATGTTCACAAACTTTCTACCAAAGGATATGAAATAATCAACGGCGCCTCCCGCACGACGGAGGGTTTCCCGATGGGCTATTTCTGGGGGTACCAGGTCACAGGTATTTATCAGTCAGAGCAGGAAATAGATAACTCTCCAACCAGCTCTATCGGCACGGTTTTACCAGGTGATCTGAAATATGCTGATGTCGATGGCGACGGCTCCATTACCGAAGCCGACCGTACGAAGATCGGTAACCCAACGCCTGATTTCAGCTATGGGGTTTCATTATATGCCAAATACAAAGGCTTTGATCTGGGCATTGACGGAGCGGGCGTGTATGGTAATCAGATTTTCCGTCAGTGGAACAAGGGTACATTCGCGCAATTTAACTATCTGGAGGATCGTCTCAACCGATGGAACGGCCCCGGAACTTCAGACTTTGAACCTATCTTACATACCAGCCGCTCAAACAATTACCTGAATTCGTCCTATTGGGTAGAAAACGGAAGTTTCTTCCGTATCCGGAATATCCAGCTGGGTTATCAGTTTGATCCGGAAATACTGAGTAAAATAAAACTACGCTCACTACGGCTATATGTCAATGTCCAGAATCTGAAAACATTCAAGAACAGTACCGGATTCACGCCTGAGATAGGAGGGTCCTCCACTGCTTTCGGAGTTGATAACGGCACCTATCCCATTCCCCGTATTTATACCTTCGGTTTAAATCTGAATTTCTAACTTCCAACTGACTGAGATATCATGATACGCATTTATAAAAAATACTTCCGCAGCCTTTTCCTGGTACTATTAACAGGAATGCTTACATTGACCGCCTGTGAAGATTTCCTGGACAGGAAACCACTGGGACGATATATTGAAGATGATATTCCCGGTGGTTCTTTTGACAGCCGCATTTTCGGAGTATATGCCAGAATGAGGGTATTTGAAGTCTCTGCCATGCCTCTGCTCGCCATTCATAATTTCCGTTCAGATGATGCCGATAAAGGCAGCTCAACTACCGACGGTGTGGCACAGGAAAACTTCTACGACAATTTTGAATATACCAAAGACGAATGGCTGCTAAACGGATACTGGACCGGACATTATGCGTTAATTATCGCAGCCAACGCTGTGATTGCAGATATTGATTCTGCCGGCGCTCCTGATGAGGCTACGCTGATTAACCGTGCTGAAGCTAAATTTATGCGGGCCTATGCCTATTTCAATCTGGTGAGAACTTACGGAGAAGTACCAAAAATTGACTTCAAGGTAGACGATGCCGCGCAGGCCAATATCGCCAAATCTCCTGAAAGTGAAATATTTGAGCTGATAGACAGCGATCTGGAGGAAGCTGCTGCAGCTTTACCACTTGTATGGGAACCACAGTATATAGGAAGACTCACCAGTGGTGCTGCTCTGGCACTTCAGACCAAAACATTCATGTGGCGGAAAAACTGGGCCTCAGCACTCGAATCGTCCAAACAGGTTATTAATTCAGGGATCTATAGCCTTGTTCCTGATTATGAAAGTATCTTCAGGGAAACCGGTGAGAATAATGCTGAATCCATCTTCGAAATCCAGGCATTTTATTCCATTAATCAAACCACGCTCGGGTTACAATATGCGCAGGTGCAGGGGGTACGTATGGCCGGAGCATGGGATTTGGGATGGGGGTGGAATACCCCCACACAATCACTGGCAGACGCTTTTGAAAAAGACGATCCCCGGAAAGATGCGACTCTGTTGTATGCCGGGAAAGCCAATACCCCCTTTAATGAAACGGTACCTGCCGCAACTGCAGCTGTCCCACGTCCCTACTGGAATAAAAAAGTATATACCAATCCAGCCGTGCGGAGTACCAGCAACAGCCGTTTCGGTCAGTGGATGAACCTGAGGGTAATACGGTATGCTGACATTCTGCTGCTCGCTGCAGAAGCAGCCAATGAGCTGGGTAACGCCTCTGAAGCCCTCGACTACCTGGAAAGGGTAAGAAGCCGTGCACGGGGTAGTAATGCCGCCATTCTGCCCGAGGTAACGACAACAAACCAGGTCATGCTCCGTGAGGCTATCCGTCACGAACGGCGCGTGGAACTGGGTATGGAAAATGAGCGTTTCTTTGATCTGGTAAGATGGGGAATCGCCGAAGAAGTATTGCATGCACACGGGAAAACAGGTTATCAGGACAAACACCGCCATTTACCGATTCCTCAGCCTGAAATCGACAAATCAGGTGGAAAGCTTGTTCAGAATCCTAATTATTAAACCTGACTCCGGCTCTATGAAGCATATAATCGCCCTGATTTTTGCAGGAATCCTAACCGGATTTCCTATGAGTGCAGATGCACAAAAACCGCGTAAAAATGTGGCAGCCCCAAGTAGGTTTAACGCTGCGGACCGCCCGAAAAATCTCAGTGATGAACAATTACTGGAACTGGTACAGAAGCAAACTTTCCGCTATTTCTGGGATTTTGCACATCCGGTCAGCTTTATGGCACGGGAGCGTAGTAACAAAGCTTTTGATTATGGAGATGAAGTCGTAACAACAGGAGGTACCGGATTTGGGGTTATGGCGATGATTGTAGCCGCTGAAAGAGGCTGGTACCCTCGCGACTCCGTTGCCGGCCGATTGCTTACTATGGTAAAATTTCTGTCCAAGGCTGATCACTACCATGGCGTTTTTGCTCACTGGTTAAATGGTGCCACCGGAAAAACAATTCCTTTCAGCAGGAAAGACGACGGCGGAGATCTGGTAGAAACTTCTTTTCTGTTTCAGGGATTGTTGTGTGTAAGGCAATATTTTGATAAGGATACACCTTTGGAGCAGGAACTCAGGAACCGGATCACCTGGCTTTGGAACGATGTGGAGTGGAACTGGCACCAACGCGATCACAGCAATTCGCTATACTGGCACTGGAGCCCGAATCACGGCTGGAGCATGGATTTTGAGTTACGGGGCTATAATGAAGCCCTCATTACCTACGTTCTGGGAGCTTCAGCTCCGCGGTTTCCGATTGACCCGGAAGTATATCACAAATGCTGGGCACAAAGCAGTCATTTTAAAAACGGAAAAGAATTCTACGGCATAACACTGCCTTTGGGATTTGATTACGGAGGCCCTTTGTTCTTCACCCATTATTCTTATCTGGGATTGAATCCTGACGGGTTAAAAGACCGGTATGCCGATTATATGCAACTGAATGTCAATCAGACGCTGATCAACTACCGTCACTGTGTTGAAAACCCAAAAGGGTACAAGGGCTACGGTGAAAATTGCTGGGGACTGACAGCCAGTGATACTTACAATGGCTATAACGCACACTCTCCGGAAAACGATCTGGGAACCATTACGCCTACTGCGGCACTGTCATCATTCCCCTACACACCGGAACAGTCGATGCGGGCTCTGAAGCACTTCTATAATGACCTGGGCGACCGGTTATGGAGCGAATACGGTTTTTTTGATGCTTTTAACCCCACCCAAAACTGGTATGCGTCTTCACATCTTGCCATAGACCAGGGGCCCATTATCGTAATGATAGAAAATTACCGTACCGGCTTACTCTGGAACCTTTTTATGAAAGATCCGGACGTGCAGAACGGATTGAAGAAATTAGGCTTTAGCAGCCCGATGACCGCTAATCAGAAATAATAAAACCCCCTGCGGCTTTTTTAAGCGAATGAGCCGCAAGGGGTTTATTTTATAAAAAACACTTATCGTTGAAACTCCTATTGGTTTTCCAGTGACAAAGGTTTCCAGATATTATTTTTCGGATCAATATCCGGCAGTTTCCGGTCAGGATCAATCCTTACTGATTTAACCGGGCTGCTGGTTTTAGCACGGAACGTCCAGCTGCTACCTCTCTGCCAGATCTCAACCGGGAATTCCAGACGGGTTTTCTTCCCGCTGACTTCTTCCACTTCCACGACAGCAGGCATAGGCATTTGTTCCAGGTTTTCAATCGTAATCAGCGATCCGCTGGCCGGATCCTGATCAATATAGGTAACCTCTTTTACCGATTGATCCAGCTTGTAATTTTCAAAGAACCAGCTTTTCCAGAACCAACCCAGGTCTTCACCGGTAGCATCTTCCATTGTACGGAAGAAATCATAGGGCGTCGGATGTTTGAAAGCCCAGCGTTTGACATAGATATTAAACGCATAATCAAACCGATCTTTGCCAACAACAAGTTCACGCAACATACGTAGCCCCATGGCAGGCTTATAATAAGCACCCCATCCTAAAGCAAAATTCTGCATCACATCCGGAATCGACATGATTTTCTCGGATTTTTCTCTGAAAATCACAGGTGCCAGCCGGTGCATATCATCCAGTTGTGTATCGTGGTATTCTCCGTTATTAAAGTTCTCGGTGGATAACCAGTTGATAAACGTGTTCAGTCCTTCGTCCATCCAGGCATATTTACGTTCGTTACTTCCCACAATCATCGGAAACCAGTTATGCCCGAACTCATGGTCTGTCACTCCCCATAGTGACTCTCCTTTGGAACGGCTGCTGCAAAATACAATCCCGGGATATTCCATACCACCAACAATACCGGCCACGTTGGTCGCCACAGGATAGGTATACTCCATCAGATAGTTTGAGCAGAATTCAATACTATGCTTCACATACTCTGTAGAACGTCCCCACGCATTATCTCCGGCACTTTCTACCGGATAAACAGACTGAGCCAAAGCCTTTTTTCCACTTGGCAGATTCATTTTAGCCGCGTCCCAGATAAAAGCTCTGGAAGTAGCCCAGGCTACATCGCGTGTCTGGACACACCGGAACCTCCAGGTAAGTGAACCTTTACTGACAGGCCTTGTTTTCGGGTCAGCCACTTCTTCTTCTGTAATAATCATTACCGTCTGATCACTTTTGGAAGCCTGGTCCAGTCGTTTGATCTGTTCTTTTGTCAGTACTTCAGAAGGGTTCAGCAACTCTCCCGAACCTACCACAATCAAATCCCAGGGAACCGTTACCGCATATTCAATATCGCCATAGTTCAGGTAAAACTCACCCGCTCCCAGATAAGGTAATACGTTCCAGCCGTCTATATCATCATAAACGCACATCCGCGGATACCACTGTGCAATTTCATAAACAGCTCCGTGCTTCGAAGGCTGGATCCCCATACGGTCGGAGCCGTAAGGCGGAATTTTAAATTCATACCCTACTTTAATCCGGATCACATCGCCATTAGGTCCTACAGGCTTTTGAAGACGAATCTGCATACGGGTATCCGTAACTAAAAAATCCGCTGCTTCAAACTTGCCTTTGCCTTGTTGTACAGTCACATTACCAATGGTATTTCCTCCTGCGAAATCCACATTACCAAACCTTCCGCCGGTTACGGGTGTGGTTTTGGCACCTCTGGCCGTATCACTGAAGGAGTTCTGATCCAGCTGCAGCCATACAAATTCCAGCTCATCAGGGCTGTTATTGGTGTAAATAATCTCTACTTCACCACTGAGCACTGATTTCGCCGTATCAAGCGATACATTGATTTTGTAATCAGCTCTGTTCTGCCAGTATTTGGGGCCGGGCTTACCGGTAGCTGTCCTGTATTCATTTCCAGGCTGGAAATTAAGCAAGGGGTGAAACAATTCATGATGATCATACTTACTTTCAGGACTCTGTGCTATTGACTCCAGAGAGCACAATACTGCCAGCAGACACAGTATTTTACTAAATAGTTGTTGAAAATTCATCTAAAAATCAATGTGTTGTTGATAACTAAAACAGCAAAATGCCGAATTTACGACTATTTTTTCATTCAACTTTGAAAATAAAGTATTTTTCATGGATGGGATCAGGTTTATATTCTACCGGCGGCAAAACGAAAGTTTTAAATATCTTAGCATTCTGTTTAATGAATTAACGTCTTTATGAAGGAATATACCCGATCACAGCTGGCACTCAGAAATGGTCAGGATAAAGAAGAAATCTGGTGCGCTTACCAGGGATTGATTTACGATGTGAGTCATTCAAGATTATGGAAAAACGGAAAGCATTATGAGCATTGGGCAGGGCAGGACCTTACAGAAGAACTGGATGAGTTTGCTCCGCACACGAAACAGGTTTTCGAACGTTTTAAGATAATAGGAAAATTAATTTAACAAACACACCAATACCTGATAATCAAATGATTTTAATTGCAGACAGCGGTTCTACGAAAACAGACTGGAACCTGATTACTCCGGACAATAAAGCTATACATATCCAATCCGTCGGATTCAATCCGTTTTTTCAGACAGCAGATGTCATTGAAAATGCATTAAAAAACGAAGTATTACCTTCTGTATCAGGTAATGTCCGGCATATTTTCTTTTATGGAGCCGGGTGTGCTGATGAAAAATCCTCTTTACCCGTTACCACCGCACTGGCCAGGGTTTTTCCCGGCGCTGCATTATCTGTCAACAGCGACATGCTGGCAGCAGCACGGAGCTTATGCGGAAGAAATAAAGGAATTGCCAACATATTGGGAACAGGCTCCAATAACTGCCTGTATGATGGAGAAAAAATCATCAGCCAGATCGGATCACTGGGTTTCTGGATGGGGGATGAAGGAAGTGGCGGATACCTGGGCAAAACACTGGTAAAGGATTATCTTTTAGGTGAATTACCCCAAAACCTGCATCATTTTTTTCAGGCAGATTTTCCGGAAATCCATCGCCTCTATGTACTGGACCGCGCTTATAAACAACCTTTCCCCAACCGCTATTTTGCTTCATTTACAACCTTCCTTTCCAGGCACAAAGAAGATCCTTACTGCCAGAGGCTGCTTTCAGATGCATTCAGCAGATTTTTATCTCTTTACGTGGTTAAGCATCCCGGTGCCAATGAACTGCCGGTAAGTTTTTCGGGCTCTGTCGGCTGGTATTTTAAGGAAGAACTGAAACGGGCTTTGGAAGAAAAGGGGCTGATAACCGGCACTATCCGGAAAAGTCCTATGGAAGGTTTAATCACCTATCACCTGCATTAGATGCGTTTTTTACTGAGGGTAATCAGGACCACACCGGCAATAATAATCAATGCAGCCCAGATGGCCTGTAAATTAAATCTTTCTCCGGCAAAAAAGAAACCCAGTAATACAGCTACTACCGGATTCACAAAAGCATGTGTAGATATAATGTGCGGCGGAGCATTCCTTGCCAGCCACGCATAAGAAGTAAACCCAAGGATAGACCCGAAAACCACCAGATACAACATCGCCCCCAATGCCCTGGGTGGCGCATACAGCACACTGGTCAGGGAAACAGGTTCGAAAATTAATCCTGCCAGCACCAGCATGCCCCCTCCGACCAGCATTTGCGCGGCACTGGAAATCAGCTGCCGGGGAAGCGTCAGGCGACGGGATAATAACGTACCTGTAGCCCACGAAAGGTTAGTACCCAGAATAATCGTGATCCCGATCCAGCTTTGAGAAGAAGTCTCCTGAAAGCTCCCCGGCCTCACCAGCAACAAAATACCGGCAATCCCCAACAGCAGCCCAAGCATGACCATACGGCTGGGTTTCACTTTGCCGAAACTGATCCAGTTCAGTGTAATAATAAACAAAGGCACCAGTCCGGCCAGCAAGGCGGCGATCCCGGTAGGGATATATTGCAGCGCAATTGTCATACCACCATTGGCGATGGTAAGAAGTAAAATCCCCACTATGCCTGCCGACATCCATTCTTTCCGGGTAGGAGGCAGATGACCGCTTAACCGTGCAAAAGGGTAGAGAATAAGCCCTGCTACCAGTAAACGCCAGCCCGCCATATACAACGGTGGCATTTCTTCCGTCATAATATGAATAAACAGATAGGTAGAACCCCACAGAATATAAACCGAAAGCAGATGGATCCACAACAGGGTATTTTTTGAAGCAGGCGTGGATACAGTCTGGTTTGCCATCTGAATATTCAGGAAAAAAGTAAAAAGATCAGGCAGTAAACAGTCAAATCTGCAGACAGGTTCCTTAATTTATCTCAATACCTGAAGAAAATTCCTGTTAGTGTTTATATCACTCTTTTACATTAATTTTTTAGGTTCTGCTAACTTTTATGCAAATTTGAGATACAAAAATCTTTCATCTACATAGCCCTTACTTATATGTTATTGACTACAACACCCAATATTGAAGGGAAAAAGATTACTAAATACATTGGACTGGTCAATGGAGAGGCCATTTTAGGGGCAAATTTCGTAAAGGATTTTCTTGCCGGCGTACGTGACGTCGTAGGCGGGCGGTCAGGGGCATACGAACAGGGTCTGCGGGAGGCCAAAAGTATCGCTATCAAGGAAATGATAGAACAGGCGCAACGTCTTGGCGCTAATGCTATAATAGGTGTAGATCTCGATTATGAGGCCATCGGCCCTAACGGATCCATGCTGATGGTTAGTTCCAACGGTACTGCTGTAACCATTGAATAAATACAATTTCCTTTCTATTAATAGGCTATATTGTGTAAATTTGCTCAATGAATTTAACAAATGTAACGGTTATGTTGCCTTTTAAAGAAACAGACGTTGAGATACTTGTAGAAACTTTGGAAAAAGAAACTGAAGTAAGTACTCTGGTGGTTTTCAATGATGAAGTCAATACCTTTGACTGGGTAATTGACACTTTGATCAAAGTATGCCGGCATACACCTGAGCAGGCTGAACAATGCACCATGATTATTCATTATAAAGGAAAGTGTTCTGTCAAAGAAGGTAATTTTGACGAACTGGTGGGTATGCGCAATGAAATCTGCCGCAGAGGCATATCCGCGGAAATTATCTCGTAATGGACTATCCTTCCAGACTGATCGAAAATGCAGTAACTGAAATCTCAAGGCTTCCGGGCATAGGAAAGAAAACCGCTCTCCGGCTGGCTCTTCATCTGCTAAAACGGGAAGAACATCAGACCCGGTCACTGACAGAAGCACTTATTGCAATGAAAACGCAGACCCGGTTTTGTATAAATTGTCATAATATTGCGGATAGTGAACTTTGTAATATCTGCAAAAATATGCGCAGAGACAGAGGGTTGATCTGTGTGGTGGTAGATGCCCGCGATGTAATGGCTATTGAAAATACAGCGCAATACAATGGCTTATATCATGTACTTGGGGGGATTATTTCTCCTTTGGAAGGCATAGGACCGGCCGATCTGAATATTGAAAATCTGCTTAACCGTATTAAATCAGCTACTGCCGAAGATCAGGTCAGGGAAGTAATTCTTGCCCTTAGTCCCACAATGGAAGGAGACACTACGGCTTTTTATCTGCAAAAAAAATTAAAACCAATTGGGGTAAAAGTCAGTTCTATAGCCAGGGGTATCCCTGTTGGAGGTGATATTGAATACGCCGATGAAATAACATTAGGAAGAAGCATTGTGAGCCGCGTGGCTTTTGAATAAATAAATCTATAACCTGTTTTCTTAAAATATGAACCGGAAAGAATTTTTCAGAACAATTGCCGTGGGTTCGATAGCCGTAGGAGCTGTTGCCACAAATTCACGTTGTCAGAGTTCTAACAAAGGTACTTCACCAAAAGCACCTTTTGTACAGGCTCCGTTAGCTTATGATTTCGCCGCTCTGGAGCCGAATTTTGATCAACTGACCATGGAAATCCATTATGGTAAACATCATACTGCCTATATTAACAATCTGAATAAAGCGGTGGAAGGTACCGAGTTTGCCGATAAGACCCTCGATGAGCTGATAGCTGGTGCAGGTGCTACCAATGCAGCTATACGTAATAACGGAGGCGGCCACTGGAACCACACTTTTTTCTGGGACATACTGGCACCGGGCAAAGGCGGGGAGCCTACCGGAGCTGTAGCAGATGCCATCAACGGTCAGTTCGGGAGTTTTGATGCTTTTAAAGAAGCTTTCGGAAAAGAAGCTACCGGGCGTTTCGGATCAGGATGGGCTTGGCTTGCTGCTGATAATGGGAAACTGTCCGTAGGATCAACCCCTAATCAGGATAATCCGTTAATGGATATTTCTGATTTTAAAGGCACCCCTGTTCTCGGCCTTGATGTATGGGAACATGCCTATTACCTGCATTATCAAAATAAAAGAGCTGATTATATAGGCGCTTTCTGGAACGTTGTCAATTGGGACAAAGTAGCCGAGCATCTGAAAAATGCTTAAAACAGGACTGTTTTACTGATATAGTGAAACGGACAGTAAAAAGCCGGCGGGGGTTTCCTCCCGCCGGCTTTTTACTGAGTGATAATATTACTTACGATAATCCTTTGTAAGCTTCATCCTGCACAAATGGCTGATTCCGGAAACGTTTTTTCGTGGCTTTGTAAAAGGCATTCGCCACTGCAGCACCGGTAGGTGGCAGGGCAGGTTCTCCCAAACCAGTCGGGGAAATGCCGTTATCCACAAAGTGAACCTCGATTTCAGGAATTTCATTCATCCTGATCAAGCGGAATTTATCGAAATTCTGCTGATCTGTAGCCCCTTCATTAAAGGTAAGATTTCCGTAAAAGGCATGTCCCATTCCGTCCACCATACCGCCCATCGTCTGTTGTAGCGCGCCGCTCTTATTGATCACGATACCACAATCCACAGCTGCAACAATATTTTTCAAAACGGGCTTTCCATTTTCTATGACCACTTCACCGACCTGCGCCACATAGGAAAGGTGCGAATAATATACACTGAATCCCTGGTGCACTCCCTTTTTCTTACCCCAATTGCTTTTCTCCGCTGCCAGTCTGGTAACGGCAATCATACGGTCAATATCATATTTGATATCACCCACCGGTGATGTCTTCGCTTTTTCCAGCATCTCCAGACGAAACTGTATGGGATCTTTACCGGCAGCCTCTGCAACCTCATCCAGAAACGCCTGCTCGGCATAGGCCAGGAAATTAGTAATAGGAGCCCTCCAGGGACCGGTAGTAATGGGCGACTTATGCTCAGCCGAATCGATCAGCAGGTTAGGAACCGCTCCCGAAGGAAAATTATTTTCTCTCGTAGAGTTTCCTGCATTTATTCCTACACCCCGCAATTTATACCCAATCATGTTTCCCGACTTATCCAAAGCAGCTTCAAAACGGTAACGGACAGCCGGCCGGTAGCTTCCTCCCTGCATATCATCTTCTCTTGTCCAGATTACCTTCACCGGTGCTTTTGCCAACCTGGAAACCTCCGCAGCTTCAACAACAAAATCCGACGAAAGCCTCCTGCCGAATCCGCCGCCCATACGGGTCAGTTCCACTGTAATTTTTTCAGGTGCAATTCCCAGTATTTTAGCGACATCAGCCCTTGCCCCTTCGGGTCGCTGGGTTGGGCCCACCAGCTCGACGCCATCTTCACGTACATGAGCAAAGAAATTCATAGGCTCCAGCGGGCTATGTGCCAGAAACGGGCATTGGTATTCGGCAGTAATTACTTTAGCCGCATTTTTAAACGCCGATGCTACATCCCCGTCTTGTCTTCTTACGGTAGTATCTGAGCTGTTCAGCAATTCTCTGAAAATCCGGTCGTGATCGGAAGAGCTTTCCAATGCTCCGTCTTTCTCATATTCTATTACCAGCTTTTCCCGGGCTTTCTGTACCTGCCAGGTTGATTTTCCTATTACAGCAACTTTATTTCCGAAAGTCACCACATCCACAATTCCCTGCATATTTTTAGCTGCAGTCGCGTCAACAGATTTAACTTTCAGACCAAAAGCCCTGGGTCGCTGAATAACGGCAAACAACATCCCTTCACGGTAAACGTCCAGTCCGAACAACGGTTTTCCGGTAATGATACCCTGGTTATCCACATTACGGACAGACTGTCCTATCAGTGTAAAATCTTTCTCTGATTTCAGTTTTACTTCAGCAGGCAATGCTTGTTTTGATGCAGCATCGGCCAGTTCACCATAGGCGGCAGACTTTCCTGAAGACTTATGAAATACTTTACCTTTTTCAGTGGTACATTCCGATACAGGTACTTTCCACTGGCTGGCTGCCGCCGCTACCAGCAGATAGCGGGCGGAGGCTCCGGCTTTACGCAGCCTTTCCCACGAATGCGGGATAGAACCACTTCCTCCGGCTACCTGTCTTTCAAACCTGGACGTATCCAAAGGAGCCTGCAACACTTTCACCTGTTCCCAGTCAGCATCCAGCTCTTCTGCCACTACGATCGGGAATGCGGTTTTAATACCCTGCCCGATTTCGGGGTTGGGCGAATAGATGGTAATGACGCCGTCAGGGGCGATGGAGAGAAAGCTGTTGAAGTCTACACTCCCGTTGGTAAGTTCCAGCACATCTACGACCGTAGGGCTCACGGACTGGTCAGCCCAGTTAAAACCCAGAAATAAACCTCCGCCGACAGAAGCCGCCAGCTTCATGAAATTTCTCCTCGAATTCTGTTCTCTTGTCTGCATGATTAATATTTTTTAGCGGCTACCTGGACTGCTTCTCTGATACGATGGTATGTTCCGCACCGGCAGATATTGCCGGTCATGGCCGAGGTAATTTCTTCCTCCGTAGGATCAGGGTTCTGATTCAGAAGTGCTACAGCCTGCATAATCTGCCCGGCCTGACAATACCCGCATTGTGCTACATCTACTTCATCCCATGCTTCCTGAACAGGGTGGTCTCCATTTTCAGACAGCCCTTCGATTGTTGTTATTTTAGTATTTTCAAGGCTTCCAACGGGCAAAATACAAGAACGCGCCGCTTCTCCGTTTACATGTACCGTACACGCACCGCACTGCGCGATACCGCATCCGTACTTTGTACCTACCAGCCCCAGATGATCCCTTAGCACCCACAAGAGCGGGGTATCAGCATCTACATCCGGTTCATAAGCTTTGTTGTTAATTTGCAGTCTGATCAATGCCATTTTGTTGATTGGTTTTCTGAGATTCAGTATAATGGAATCCCGTATTCAGGAATTCCAGGTATAGCTGATCTTTGGATTGATAACAATGAATAGTCTTTTAAAATTAAGCATTCCGCCTCGGATTTAATGCCTCCTATGTTATTTTTTTGTTAGTTTGTTATAAAAAACAATTATTGAGCAATTATGAAATTGCCTGTTTATCTGGATCATAATGCTACCACACCCTGTTTACCGGAAGTTGTGGAAGCCATGTTGCCCTATTTTTCGGACATTTATGCAAATGCATCAAGCCGACAGCATTTGCCAGGATGGCGAGCAGAGGAAGCAATAGAGATAGCCCGGGAACAAATTGCAGAACTCATTCAGGCACGTCCCAAAGAACTGATTTTCACCAGTGGTGCTACAGAAGCTGTCAATCTGGCCATCAAAGGCATTACTGAACCGTTTACCGGCAAAAACGGACACATTATTACCACAGTGACTGAACATAAGGCCGTTCTCGATACCTGTGCTCATCTTCAGGCCAAAGGGATGGACATTACATATTTGCCGGTGGATTCATCCGGAATGATTAACCTCAGTGAGCTGGAAACAGCGATCAGGCCGGAGACAAGGTTGATTACCATCATGATGGCCAACAATGAAACAGGGGTGCTGCAACCTGTGGAAGCCGTTTATCAGATAGCACGCCGCCATCATATCCCGTTGTTTACGGATGCCACGCAGATCATCGGCAAAAGCCCTGTCCGGGCTTCACGTTACGCTGACTTTCTCTGCTTCTCGGCACACAAAATGTATGGTCCCAAAGGCGCAGGAGCGCTTTATATCAATAAGCAAACGAATCATCCTCTGATACCACAGCTACACGGTGGCGGACATGAGCAACAGTTGCGGAGCGGTACGCTCAATGTGCCTGCCATCGTAGGGTTTGGCCAGGCGGCACAGATAGCATCGGAAACACAAACAACAGAAAGTCAGCGCATTAAATTACTGAGAAATCAACTGGAAACGGCATTATTATCGCTGAAAAACACAAAGCTGAACGGTGACTCTGAACAGCGTATGTCTCACGTAAGCAATATTTCTTTTACCAAAACCAACGGTGCGGAATTACTGAAATCGCTTAACCGTAACCTGGCGGTAAGTTCCGGTTCTGCCTGCTCATCTGTTACGAGCCGGCCATCTCACGTACTTACTGCGATGGGAGTAGAAGCCGAAGTGGCAATGGCGTCTGTACGGTTCAGCCTGGGGCGCCAGACAACGCCCCGGGATATTGCGTTTGCTATTGAGGAAGTTACGCAGATACTAAGCAGTACTCATGCTTAACTCCGGTCGTAAAACGCTGGTGGCTCAATATCCAGTGCCCGCAGATATACCGTTCCCTGACCACGGTGGTGAATCTCATTATCAATAAAATAATAAATAAGCCAGTAACACTGCGCTTCCCACTGTCCGAAAGCTTTTTCTGTTTCCTGGAAGCGTTCCACAGGAATTTGTTTCCAGTAAGTATCAATATCGCGGGTAGCTTTATCCCATATCGTAAGAATATCCTCTTTTGTTTCAAAATTGGTCTTGTTAATTTCTGCAAACATATGGGTTGCCGTTTCCCAGTCGCGGGTTGCAATCCCGTAAACACCCGGCATCTGCATACTCATGATTTCAATAACCATAGCAGAAAAAGGCCGCATTTCCCCGATTGTAAATTCAAAGAATTCTTCTTCAGGGAAAGCTTCAATAACCCTGCGTGTGACTCTGCGATGCCCCTGCCAGAGTTCAAGGAGCTGGTCGGGAGTCATGACAATTCCGGTTGACAGATTTTCCATATTTAACGAAGTTTAAAAATAATTAAGATGGTGTTGTAAGGTTGTTTTACGAATGCTCGTGGTTACTGAAATATCGTCTGCCATATTGCTCCATGGTAATGTTATGAGCTTCAAAATGATCCGGAAGGACAGTCAGCGAAATAATCCTGTCCATACGAAACGAGCGGAAGTCCTGGCGCAGGCGGCAAAATGCAATAAACACCCAATCCTCAGTCACACTGTTATAAATTCCGAAAGGTTCGACAGCTCTTGTACTTTCATTTCCCTGGGCATCAGCATATTTCATCTCTATCAACTGGTAATTGACCAATGCCTGCTGAATGGTAATGAGGTGACGGCTGGTACTTTCCATCACAAAGGTTTTACCGATAATCACCCTGCTTTCGAGCAAATCTGCCTTTTCTTTATTGGCATAAGATAAAATAGCTCTTACTTTCTGAACGGCTTCTGAAAACTCCTGTATCAGCGACTCATCCTTGACTGAACGAATGATACGCTCTGCGGTAATCATCGCAATCGCCTCACCTTCCGTAAACATAACCGGCGGAATCCGGTAACCTTCCATCAGGCTGTATCCTTTCCCCTCTTCCGTAATAATGGGCACACCTGCGTCTTCCAATGCCCTGATATCACGGTAGACCGTCCGGATACTCACCTTGAATTTATCTGCAATCTGCCGCGAAGTGATCATTCGTTTCGACTGCAATATCAGCAGGATGGAAGTAAGACGGGATAATCGTGATGTATCATTCTGATTCATAATTCAAAACACAACTAACTGATTTAACGGGTATTATATTTTACCTCTGTCAGACATTTATGCAATATTCAATAAAATTACCGGATTATTGCTTTACATATTCACAGAAAAAGTTTTTCGGCACTTTAACATTTATACTATCAGGATGCTGGAATCCTATAAATTAACGTTAG